>CANMGM010000043.1 GCA_947497195.1 Bacteroidota bacterium | reverse complement strand
ATCGACACGGGCATTTTCCATAAACGTGGCATACTTGGCATTGTTGACGTGACGAAGCACATCGAAATCTGAAAAACGCAATTGAATTTTAGTTGAGTGAACAATCATTCCGCGAACCGAGTGAGAAAATAATACAGGTGTAATCAGATACGTGATGAAGAATTAAACCGAAATCAACTCATCTCTATCCGCTACATTCAAAGTTCAAATGTATAAAATCTTGGCGCATATGCCTCTCGAACAGCCGGCTCAAATAGTATCGCTAAGTCGATTGATTTGTAAAACAAGAAATTACCTGATAATTATCATTTGCATCGCATACAATTATCATGATTTCACATGCGAATCCGAATGAAATTCGCACAGAAAGCCAAAACAAAGAAAGCCAAAACGATTATGACGGAAACACAGACTTTTATTATTCCATTCGACCAGTGCTCGCGCAACAGAATTCTTGAAGTTGGCGGCAAAAACGCTGCGATTGGCGAGATGCTGAACGGCATAAGCCATAAAGAATTCAGGATGCCCGAAGGTTTTGTATTGAGTTCACTCGCCTTTGATAAATTTATCAAAACCAATCGATTGAATGAGTTAATTGCCGGAGAACTTTTTGGCATAAATGCTTTCGATGAAATCGGATTGGTAAGCGCTTCAGAAAAGATTCGCAAGTTCATCCTCGACGCACATATACCTGATGCTGTTACGCATGCGATTAAAGCAGCATACGAAACATTATGTAAAAAGGGCAACGATTGCACTGTTGCCGTTCGTTCTTCAGCAAGTGCCGAAGATTTACCTAAGGCGAGTTTCGCAGGAATTCATGATTCGTTTCTGAATGTGCGTGGTTACAAGGAATTGAATCAAGCCATTTTGAAATGTTACGCATCACTCTATTCGCCAAGAGCAATTCGTTACCGTGAAGTGATGCAATATCCGCACGATAAGGTCCAACTTTCGATTGCGATACAGCGCATGATTCGTTCAGATTTAGGAGCATCGGGCGTAAGTTTTTCAATTGACCCAGACAGTGGTTTTCGCGATGTTGTTATCGTAAACGGGTCTTGGGGTCTTGGCGAAACCATTGTTCAGGGAATTGTTGTTCCGGACGAATTTCATGTATTCAAGAAAAAACTGAACAAGGCAGTTCAACCCATCATTAACAAGCGAATGGGAAGCAAAGCCGTAACCCAGATTTTTGACGAACATGGACGAGGCACAATTTCGGTCGACACCGAAAACTCCAAAAAAGATAAATATTGCATCAGCGATACAGACGTTCTTACAATCGCATCCATTACATGCGAAATCGAGTCGTTTTATGGATTTCCGGTTGATGTGGAATGGGCCAAAGATGGTATTTCGGGGGAAATTTATATTGTGCAGGCAAGGCCTGAAACTGTAAAATCGCAACAAGACATCTACCAGATAAAAGCGTATTCCCTATCGGCTCCGGGTAAAATTCTCTGCACAGGTACGGCTGCAGGTCAGGGCATTATTAGCGGAAGAATCAGGGTTTTACACAATCCTTCTGAGATGCATTTGCTTCAGAAAGGAGAAATCGTTTTGACGGAAGCAACGAATCCCGACTGGGATCCAGTATTTAAACGAGCTGCCGGTATTATTACAAGTAAAGGCGGTCGAACCAGCCATGCTGCCATTGTTGCGCGTGAAATGGGTACATTGGCACTGGTTGGGGCAGCTGATGCCTTAAAGCAAATTCACGATGGTGCCGATGTGACGGTTGATTGTTCGCAGGGGCGAATGGGCACCGTTTATGAAGGTCTTTTACCGTGGACCGAGACTGTGCACAATTTTGAAGGAAGTCGATTGCCATCTATAAAGCCTCAGTTTATCCTCGCAAATCCGGATCAGGCTTATGCACTCTCGTTTTATCCCTCGGCAGGCGTTGGATTGATGCGGCTTGAATTTGCTATTGCAGGAAGCATCGGTGTGCACCCGCTGGCACTTATTTACACAAACAGCGTTAAGCGCATCGAAGACCGAAAAATAATTGATGATCTAACAAGAAACTACGCAAAGCCTGAAGATTATTTTACAGAGAAGCTATCTGAAGCAGTTGGCACCATTGCAGCAGCATTTTATCCACGCGATGTAATTGTGCGCATGAGTGATTTCAAATCAAATGAGTATGCGAAGCTTATCGGAGGCGAATCGTTCGAACCGATTGAAGAAAACCCCATGTTGGGTCTTCGCGGTGCCTCGCGGTATTACAGCGGATTGTATAAGGAAGCATTTCTGCTTGAATGCCACGCCATGAAAAGGGTGCGCGAAGAGATGGGCTTTCACAATGTAAAATTAATGATACCATTTTGCAGAACTCCCGAAGAGGGCCGAAAAGTGTTAACGATTATGGAACAGGCCGGTTTAAAACGCGGCGAAAATGGTTTGGAAATTTATGTGATGGCCGAAATTCCCTCAAACATTTTGCAGGCCGGAGAATTTGCCCGAATTTTTGATGGATTTTCAATTGGCAGCAACGATCTAACACAGCTCTGCCTCGGAATCGACCGAGATTCGGCCGATGTAGCCTATTTATTCGATGAAAACAATGATTCGGTTCGCCAGCTAATCGCTCAGTTAATCGCAAAAGCAAAAACAGCTGGCGTTAAAATTGGCTTATGCGGACAGGCAGCGAGCGACAGCGGCTTGTTCGTGGAATTCTTAGTCGAACACCAGATCAACACCATTTCATTTACGCCTGATGCACTAATTAGCGGAATTGAAGCCATTAAAGCCGCTGAATCGAAATTAAGTGTAGCTCTATAATAATCTCTGAATATGAAATTAACAGACAAAGTAGCAATTATAACCGGCGCAGCCTCCGGTATGGGACGTGCAATGGCGAAGGTGTTTTTTAACGAAGGTGCTAAACTCGTATTGGCCGATATAAACGATCAATCACTCCGTGAGCTTCAAACAGAACTCGATCCATCCAAAAACAAAATAATTTATATTAAATGCGATGTGGCATCCGAAAACGAGATACTCAACATGGTGCGCCTGTGCGTCGAAAAGTTTGGACAGATAGATGTTCTTGTAAATAATGCAGGTGTAATGGACGATTTCATCCCGGTTGACCGCATTGTAAACAAGCAATGGGAACATATTATGGATGTTAACTTGAATGGTCCTTTTTACGCAATGCGAGCAGTTATGCCAATTATGTTGAAGCAGGGGAAGGGGGTAATACTGAATATCGCATCAGTTGGTGGATTGTTTGGTTCAAGAGCCGGCGCTGCTTATACCGCATCAAAACACGCCCTGATTGGACTCACTAAAAACACCGGCTTTATGTATGCACAAAAAGGCATTCGTTGCAATGCCATTGCACCCGGTGGCGTAAATACACACATAGCCGATAGTCTTATTCCTGACGCCTTGGGATATGAACGCTGCATTTCAGGCGCTTCGCTCATGCCCAGAATGGGAGAACCCGAAGAAATTGCGCAGATTGCGGCACATTTGTGCAGCGATGAAGCTTCGTTCATAAACGGAGCTATAATTACTGCCGATGGTGGATGGACCGCCTACTGAGTTTGCGCAGCGATTAACTTTTTAACCCGATCTTCAATCGCTTCATTGCTGAAACGTTCGCGTAGCCGGTCGACTAAAATCGGGAAACACAGCGGCGTATAATTCACAGGTCGCTTCAATACAATTTCTTGTGTTTGGATGCGCTGCAATGCTTCGCGCAAACGTTTCTCTTCAAGCTGATTGGCAAATACTTCATCAACCGCCTGCTTCATCAGTAAATTATCGATGTCGTATTGATTGAAAACATCAAACAACAACCTGCTCGAACTTTGCAAATGCTTTGTGCCCAAATTTTTTCCAGGATAGCCCTGAAATACAAGTCCCGAAATGGCCGCAATCTCCCTGAATTTTCGCCTCGCCAATTCGGCCGCATTGATGCTCGAAAGCAGATCTTCATGCAAACCTTCCAAACGGAACAAATCGAGTTCTAGTGCCTCTTCAAGTGGAATCGGCTGATCGGAAAGCAGTTCAAATCCATAATCGTTCATACCGATCGAAAAGGTAATCGGCGTTAATTGAGCTATCCGCCACGCAATGAGCGCTCCCAATCCTTCGTGCACCAAACGACCTTCAAATGGGAATACAAAAACATGATGTCCCTCGCGCGATTCGATGCATTCGATTAACAGCTGATGAGATGCCGGAAGGACAGAACGTTGCTGTTGTAACTCAAATATGGTTTTTAAATGTACAAGTTCGGGATGAAGCGGTTTATGCCCCTTAACATATCCATCGATTTGCAAGCGGATGAAATCCGAAAGGCATGACGAAAGCGGCATCCTCCCTCCCATCCACTGCGGAACCGTTCCCTGCTTTTTCTTCGACAATTTTACAATCACCTTTAAGTCGCGCACATTCACCAGTTCGAGAACTTTTCCCGCAAACCAGAACACATCGCCCGGATTGAGTTTGGAAATGAACCATTCTTCTACCGTCCCCAAAAATCCACCCGACTGAAACTGAACACGAAGCATGGGATCTGAAACAATGGTCCCCATGGTGAGGCGATGCCGCATGGCTGTTCGTTTGTCTTTAATTACGATTCGGCCGTTTTCTTCTATCGCTTTTACAAAATCGGGGTAAGCCTGCAAGGCTTTTCCGCCAGTCGTAATAAATGCAACAATCCAGTCGAATTCTACCTTGCTAAGTTTGGAATACGCATGCGTTTTCTTGATTTCAGCAAACGTAACATCGGGCACAAATCCATCCGATACAGCTAGCGTTACGAGGTATTGCAATAGCACATCGGTGGGATTTTCGATCGGTGTTCGCGCTTCGATAGAACTAGCTGCGAGTGCATCGCGGATGGCTGCCGTTTCGACCATCTCGAGCGCATGTGTAGGCGCCACCCAGATTCGGCTTGTGGCATCAGGCCGGTGTCCGGAACGACCGGCGCGCTGAATAAATCGCGCGACACTCTTCGGACTTCCGATTTGAACGATGGCATCAACCGGACGAAAATCGACACCCAAATCGAGGCTCGAAGTGCACACAACAGCTTTGAGAATTCCATCGTGCAGGGCGCGCTCGACCCAGGAACGTACTTCCATATCGATGCTGCCGTGGTGCATCGCAATATATCCTGCCAGATCGGGTTCGGCATCCAGCAGTGCATGGTACCAGATTTCGGTTTGCGAGCGCGTATTGGTAAAAACGAGCGTGCTCTTGTTGATGCGAATAACGCCCAGCACCTGTTCGAGCATCGAAATACCAATATGGCCTGCCCAGGGCAAGGGCGAATCGGAATCGGGAAATAAGGTATGAATTTCGGGCAAACGTTTCAGATTCGAGCGAATAAGCACTCCTGAATTGTTTATGCCCAGAAGTACATCCATTGCTTGTTCGAGATTGCCAATGGTCGCCGAAATTCCCCATACCAGCAGATTTGGGCGAAAAGATTTTAGGCGCGACAAGGCCAACTCGACCTGTACAGCGCGTTTGCTGCTTAGCAATTCGTGCCACTCGTCGACAATAACCGCATCGAGCTGCGAAAAGTAATTTTCATATCCTTTCGAAGCCAGCATAAGATGCAAAGACTCGGGTGTGGTAACCAAAGCATGAGGAGGCTTTCGGCGGATGGCATCGCGGGTTTTGGCGTCAGAATCGCCGGTTCGAAGCGAAACGGTCCAATTGCTTTCAAGTTCTGAAGCCGAAGCCTGCATTGCATTGCAAATATCAGCGGCAAGGGCACGAAGCGGAGTAATCCATAACACATGAAGTCCAGTTTTGGGACGTGGATTACGCTGCAGAATTCCGAGCCAAATGGCAAACGTTTTTCCGCTGCCGGTTGGCGCATTGAGCAAGCCCGATTTGCCCTGCGAAAGCGCATCCCAACATTCCTGCTGAAAGGCTGGAATTTTCCAAGCGCGGCATTTGTAGTACTTTTTAATGTTTGGAAAAATCGAATGCACAATTGGAGAATTGAGATTACGGTCGAAGGCTGAATATAAACCCCGAGATACACGTAAAGTTTTTGAAGGTATAGGAAATACGATAATTTAGACCTGTTTAAAATTTACAGAATTATGTCGGCAATTTCCAACTGGATTGAAACATTGAAAGAGGCATTTATCCGCGAAGCCGACACAGAACGTTCGCTGGCAATGGCAGCATACATGAAGCATAACTTCTCATTTATCGGTTTAGCAGCTCCTTTGAGAAAAAAGATTCAATCACAACATTTTGAATCGGGAAAGGAAGTGCTCGATACGCATTGGCGCGAAACCGTGAAATTGCTCTGGGAGGAAGATGCGCGTGAATTTCAGTATACAGCAATGGATTTGTTGCTAAAATACAAACGAAAACTCGAGTCAATCGATATTCATCTTCTTGAGGAATTGATCCGGTCGAAAAGCTGGTGGGATTCGGTCGATTTCCTTGCCGGGACGATGGTTGGATTGTATTTCAGGAAATATCCCGATGAACGGAATCTCCGCATACAAAGTTGGGATGCATCACAAAACATGTGGTTGCAGCGCAGCATTCTCATTTTTCAACTTCGTTATAAGGATGATACGGATGTTGCATTGTTGTTCGATTACTGCCATCAATATGCCGCCAGTAAAGAATTCTTTATTCGCAAAGCAATAGGATGGGCCTTGCGCGAACTGGCAAAAACACAGAAAGAGAAAGTTATTTGCTTTGTTAATGAAACCAATTTGAGTGGATTAAGTAAACGAGAAGCATTGAAACACATAAGGCAAAAAATAAGTTTCTAAACGATGTTACTAACGTGGAAAACAAATTACCAGAATTGTCTTATCGCATTGATTTTAATATAATTAAGACTTATATATTAAATGTTTATAAACCTCAATTCACAGCCTTTTTTTTTCGCTATTAATGGATAGTTTTGTATCCGTACCATTTTATACATGAACAAGTTTTTATTAAGTCTATTCATCTGCTTCCCGCTGGCTATTTTTGCGCAGGTACCTGATACCACAAAGCCCAAAAAGACAGATATTAAGGTCGACACCAGTGAATTCTGGAAGGATTCTCTGTTCAAGAATGGCAATCCTAAAATTTGGCGCGATGGGGAGGTAATTCGTCCACCCAAACCGAAAGCAAAACGACGCAAATTCAAAATCCGTTACAGCGACCGTATCCAGTATTCTGTTCTCGGCGATTTAAATATGAGCGTATCGGCGGGTGTTCCTACGATTCTAACGCTTCAGAAAAAACTTACTGCCTGGGAAGATTCGATCATCCCAATGAAATACCGCGGCGATACCACATGGCACGAACACAAAATGTCGATTTGGTTGCGTGCGGCGCGTTTGCTGCTAATTGATGCGCCGATTGAAACTTTTGTGATGGCGCTCGAGCAAGATTTGTACGGACAAATGGGCCGGGCACGCGAATACGGAATCGATGGATACCAGTACACGTTTGGCGCACCCATTCCGTTCTGGACGCCGATGAACAAAGTATCATTTGAAGGCAATATTGCCAACATCAACGCATCGCGACAGGAGCTTGCGATGATGGCCGGTGGCGCACTCGAAGCCGGCAATATGGCGATGGAAGATTTGAGCATCCGCTGGTTACAGCGTAAGTCGATGTATTACCGCGAAGCCTTGCATTATTTCCGCTTGCAGACAGCGGCTATTGCATCGGTGATGAATATAAAAGACGACTTTTCGAACAATTCGAATATTGCCTCCGATTGGTTGCAAAATGTGAATTTGAATTATGGCTTCATGGGCAACCCGAATTACACGCCCAATGAACTGAAACGCGATTTTGTGTTGGCTACATTCACAAATCCGTGGTTGTATTACACTTCTGCCGCTATATTTAAATCCTATCTTTTTGAAGGAAAAGATTCAATTCCAATTCCGCAAATTAAATTGGGCTATGGTAAAACTGTTTTGCCATGGATTCGCTACAGCTTTACTCCATTTGGTGGAGAGTGGGTTCCGGAAGCTACCTATACCAAGCATCGCCAGGCTTACACACTTTATGGGCGCTTTGGAACTGGCTCATTCAAACACAACACCTTCCGTGAGAATTTTGGCGCGGGCTTCAAGGCTTACAACATCCGGCGAAGTAAAAAAGTATGTATTAATGCGCACTTGAGCTACTGGAGTCAGGATTATTTGTTCAATGGTCCGGAAGGAGACAAGTCTCAAAATACGCTATCACTTGGTTGGGGTGCAGGTGGAACGGTTACGGGGTATTTCAAACTGAGCAAAACATGGAAGCATTCGCTTTCGGCAGTTGTAACTACAGGATATAAGACCCGCGGTTACATGGAAGGTGAGATGTGGAATTCGGGGCCTATTCTGCGTGCAGGCTTGAGTTTTAACCTCGACCGCGATTACGAGCAGGACGATTCGATTGCCGAATACGAAGAAGTACCGAAGAAAATGACGCGTAAAGATCGTCAGCGACTCAAAGAAAAAGAGAAAAAGGCTGCCCGCAAGAAATACAACAAACGCCGTTAATTGAAAAGATTATCATGAAACGCATTCATATCCTATTGAAATTTACGCCGCTACTATTTCTACTAATAACGGCATCTTCATGCGAGTACAACAATCGACTCAAATTGCGCGAAGTGCCGGAGAAGGCGTTCGATATTGTAGATGTCGAGATGCGGAGCAATAATTTTGAGAACAACCGCCGGTTCTGGTCGAAAGTGATGGGGTTCGAGGTGGATTCTGTTGCACCGAATTCATTTAGGGTAAATATCGGTTTCAACTCGATTACTTTTATAAACAATAGCGGTGCACAAGATACCAGTTCCTCTGTTACTCCGAAATACCAATTCACGATTTCGATTCCTTCAAACCAGATAGAGAATTGCTATGCATGGTTGGTGGATGCTGATTCTACCAATGCATCGAAGGTTGCAGAACCTGCAAAATTCTGGATAGACGCCGAAACGGGGTCCGTAATTTACCGCCGTAACCAGTATAATTCCCAGTCAATCTACATCAAAGATGCCGGCAATAACATCGTCGAAATTCTGGCGCGTCACGATTTAAATAATACTGCCGAGGGAGAGTTCAATCGCGGAATGTTTTTAGGAATTACCGAGGTTGGTGTGGTTAGTCGCGACTTGCGCAAGTCGGCCGAGGATTTGAAAGCGGCCTATGGTGTTGAAGAAGTTGTAGGTTCATCAAACAGTTATAAGCCACTTGGAGGGCCAACCGGATTACTTAAATTAAATATCGAGGGTAAAATCTGGACGCCAACCGAAAATGAAATTGCGGTAAGTTATCCAATGAGCATTCGTGTGCGCGGAGATTCGCTCATACAACCCATTACCTTTGCAACGGGCGTGCAATTGATTGCAGTTCAGTAGTGCCGGTTAGAGAAAGGCGCTCTATACTAGTCGTTCATTTAATTTATGCCGCCAGGTTGCGAAACCGTCTACAAAGGCTGAACTCGAGCGTGCATGATCAATAACTGAAAATACCAATTGCGAATCGTGATGAGTAGTACGGTAAGCCTGTTTGTATCGATCGCGGCCAAAACTACGGATTGAGTTAATGGAGGCTTCGATGCGCTTAAACTGAAGCTCTGTTTCTTCTTCGTACTTTTCAATGCTCCAGATATAGGTTGCATGCGAATTCAGAAGCTCCCAAACAAAATGGTTTTGAGTGTGGCCCTCGATGAAAAAAATGAATCCGAAATCTGGACTCAGTGTAAAGCGAATGGTGTGCTGCTCCGATTGTTTCAAACCGGCTAAATATTCAAGTTGTTTCCTGTTTCGCACGCCTGTTTTGGCACTTAGAATAGCCAAAACATCGAGCTCATCCTGACGGAAAATATTACCGCCCTCTTCGGCGGTCTGCATTTCGGTAAACAGTTCATCGGCCGTAAATAAAGATTTGTCGGGTCGACTAATCGTGGGAGGCCGCGTGATGTTTAATGTTCGCTGAAACTTAATTCCCTGAATAAAATCTTCATCAATTGCTGCAATCTGCGGAGATTGGGCCCACACATTTTTCATGCGGCCATTTTCGGTCATAATCTTTGCCTTAACTTGAAAACGCTTCGTTTTTAACTTGCGTGTAAACCACGATTTAACCAAATCAAATTCGGGTAGAAGCGTATCGTTGGCGATTTTAAAACAAATCTCAGAATCGACCACACGTTGGTATTTGCGAAATTCGACATAACCTAAACAAAATGAGGCATCGGCAAACGAAACGTTGAATTCGATGTTGTAATAATGAATTCTCGTCGGTGGTGAAGCGCTATCCATTTCAGAAAGCGAAACATCGCGCTCCATGGCCACACCTAAGGCAATTTCATCAAATTCTTCAACCCGGGCTTCTTCAGCCCGAGAATCGCTTTCTGATGCACTGCCTTGTTCAAGCATGGCGTGCATTTTCGCTTTCTGATAGCCCGAAAGCCATGTTTCAAGCTCATTCCAATCAAATTTTTCAAAGACGATTTGCTTCACGAGGCGTGTGGCCTTCTGGCGCTTCAATCGTGATTCGTCTGTTGCACGATAATCGACAACCTTTACGCGCCAACTAAAATTTTCGGCATTGTACTCTAGCAAGGCGATTTTCCAGAAAATAGGCTGGTGCGAACTGAGCGTGCAGGAACTATAGGGGAAATTGGTATAGTTAAGCGGTATAGCCAAATTTGGGCTCAAAACCACCTTTTCGTTGTCGATTTGAATGATGAGTTCGTTTACCACAGCAGCCGCACCAATCTGTGTTTCAAAAATAATGGTTTTTCGGTTTATGATTTACGTTCAACCATCCAACGGGCAATCTTGGAAACCAGCGCAGAAGGAAACAATCCGGTAGACCTTGCCAGCAGAGCATTTATCCATCCGAAGATGGCTACAGTTTTTCCTCGCATCATGGCCTTGTAGGCATCTTCTGCTACATTTTCGGCCGAGTCAAGCTTTCGGTTTTTGACCAGTCTGCTGTCTTCCATTCGGGCGGCAGTTTGAAAACCGGTTTGCGTAGCGGCAGGACAATACGCCGTAATGCGAACACCACTGCCTTGTACTTCATTGGCAATTGCCTCCGAAAAACGAAGTACATAGGCTTTCGAAGCAAAATACACCGCCATGAGCGGCCCCGGCTGAAAGGCTGCAGTTGAGGCAATATTCATAATTCGGCCCGATTTACGCGCGATCATGCCCGGCAAAACCAAGCGTGTCAAAACAGTTAGTGCCTCTATATTGAGCCGCATCATTTCTTCTGTTTTGCCAATTTCGGCTTCTGCAAACATACCAAACGTACCAAAACCGGCATTGTTAATCAGAAAATCGACCTGCAAATCCTTCCCGCCTGCCGACTCAAAAAGGCGATGTGCTGCACCTGGTTCAGAAAGGTCAATCACGATAACATCCACGCGAATAGCGAATGCACCTTCAAGTTCGCGTTTAATCGCGTTTAACCGATCTCCTGAACGGGCTGCAAGGATTAGATTGTGTCCATTCCGGGCATGGATTTTAGCTAATTCCCGCCCGATGCCCCCTGATGCTCCCGTGATGAATGCTGTTGCCATAGATATTTTCAATCAAATTAAACCGATAATTGATCGAATCGCAAATAAAAAAATGCGTTGAGGGCGTTTTATTTGGGCAAATCATTTAGTTTTAGAACGATTATATACGCTATAACAAACATAAAAACTATGGATTCATCGACATTAATTTACCTCGGAATACTCGCACTGGCGCCATGTATAGCCATTATGGTATATATTTATTGGAAAGACAAATTCGATAAAGAGCCACTCAAGGTGTTGATCATAACATTTTTATTAGGAGCCTTAAGTGCATTGCCGGTGGTTGTTTCGGGCCATTTTCTTGAATCGCTTGGCTTTGATCCTTTCAGTAAATCGATTATTTGGTCATTT
>CANMGM010000042.1 GCA_947497195.1 Bacteroidota bacterium | reverse complement strand
GCCATAGTAATCGGGGGCATTCCAGAAATATTCGATGCCGATACCGGCAAGGAAAACACCAAGAAACTGGGAGCCACTGTCGCCCATATACATGCGCGAAGGATTCCAGTTGTAGTAAAGAAAACCGAGTAAAGTCGACACAACACCCAGCATGAGGATGGTATTTAGATGTACGGCTTCATTCCGAAATGCAAGACTAGTAAGTGCCCCAATACAGATAATTATAGAGACCGAAGTTGTGATGCCATCCATATTATCGAGCATGTTGAGTGAATTCATCAGGCCCACAACCCAGAAAAAGGTGATGAATAAATTGAATTCATACCATGGGGTTATTTGGATGATGTTATCGGTAAGTACAAATGAAATTCCACATAAAAACTGAACGAGGAATTTTAAAAAAGGCTTGGTATTGTAGGCGTCATCGGCAAGCCCCATGATGAATCCAAGAGAGACGGCAATAAAGAAACCTAAGAATTTTTTATTGAGCAATAACTCCTGATTTGGAAAAAAAATGGAATAAAAAACAACCGCAAAAAGAAACAAAATATAAAAAGAAATGCCTCCAAATGCGGGTTTAGCTGCAGTTGCCCAGCGAATTTGGCTGGAATCGTTTTTCATTCCGAGGCTAAGTGAAAATTTAAGCAAAAGTCCATTCATCAGAACCGAAGCTAAAATTGTGAAAGCAACATAGCTTGCTAAAAGAATAGAAACTGAGAAATTACCGAGATCCAGCATCACTTTAATTTGGGAAGAAAATCAAATGGAGAAATGAAACTACTAAAATTTTCATTGTTTTTATCCTTATCGGATAGAATAGGATGTGTAACGTTCCAGTTAATGTTTAAATCCGGATCATCCCACATAATACCATTTTCGGATGCCTTATTGTAAACGTTTCCGCATTTGTATGAGAAGATGGTATTATCTGCCAGCGTTAAAAAACCATGGGCAAACCCAACAGGAATGTAAAGCATCAGTTTATTTGTTTCATTCAACTCAACAGAAAAATGCTTGCCATATGTTGGTGAGCCTCTTCGGATATCGACAGCGACGTCGAGCACAGCGCCTTTAATAACACGAACTAATTTTGATTGTGCAAATGCACCGGTTTGGAAGTGCAGCCCTCTTAATACACCGGGTTGAGAAAGGCTCTGATTGTCCTGAACAAATTCTTCTGTTATTCCGGCCTCGGTAAAATTGTTTTTGTTGAAGGATTCAAAGAAATGTCCTCTGGCGTCTTCGAAAACAAGCGGATGAATAAGTATCAAGTCGGGTATTTCAAGTAGTTCGAATTTCATGCTATCCCTGATTAATTAATCTTCGGAAGAATTCTTTGAGGCTAAAACGTTCGCGGCGTATATCTTCGTCATAATAGCCAAATCCGTAACCATAGCCATAACCGTAATCGTAATCGTAAACGCCTGAATATCCATATCCAGACTTTTTAATGTCAACTGCGTTGAGCACAATGTTTAGGTTGGTAATATTATTATCGGAAATCAGTTTGCGGACATTTTGAACAAAATTACGTTTCGAATAATTCTCCCGGAAAACATAAATAGGGTAATCTGCTAATTTAATAATACGAATTCCATCTGTAACCAATCCAATTGGAGGATTATCGGCTACAACTACATCGTAGCGTTCTTTAAGTTGATCCAAAATTTCAACCATCCGACTGCTAATGATTAATTCAGACGGATTTGGCGGAACAGGACCGGCTGTAATGAAATCAAGATTGTTGAGGCTCGATTTGTAGATACACTCATCAATAGTGTTTCGTCCAATCAGAATTGTACTCATTCCTTTGTCGTTAGGAACGCCAAACCCAACGTGTATTTTGGGTTTTCGCATGTCTAAGTCGAGAATTACCACTTTCTTCTCGGAAAAGGCTATAATTCCTGCCATATTAAGTGCAACGAACGTTTTGCCTTCTCCAGAAATGGTTGATGTAATGGCCATTAGTTTGGAGCCATCGCTTTTGGAGAGGAAATCGAGATTGGAGCGTATTGAGCGAAGTGATTCGGCAATGATTGATTTTGGTTTTTTATCGACAATTAATTGGGAAATAGGGATTATATCTTTGTAGTTCGGAACGATACCAAGAAGCGGAAGTTTGATATGCTTCATGATTTCGTTCATTGAAGTAATTTCATTGTAAAGCAGGTATCTGATGATTACTAGCGCTAAGCTAACGATGAACCAACCAATCAAAGCACTGAGTGCGACCAAACGTTTCGATGGGAAGAATGGTGCCGCGGAGGCAATACTTGCCTCAAGTACAGTGTTTTCAGATGTTACGCCGGCATTGGTAATAGCCAATTCAGATTTAATGGTAATTAATTTATCATAGTAAGCTGCATTAATCATATTTAATTTTTGGAGTCGGACAAATTCAATCCGATCAAAACTTAAAGCACTCATTTTGATCTCGTCTTCGTAATTGTTCAAACGCTGTTCGAGTTGAGCCTTTTCGTTTGCAAGTTTAATTTTCTGAAGTTTAAGCGTCTCGAATATCAGTTTTTTCTGGATGTCGATTTGATAGTCGATTTGGGCAATTTTTGATGAGTTTTTGGTAACGGAATAAAGTGCTTGATTTTTCTTTTGTAATAAACTTTGCAATTCAGAAAGAACAACACTTAAACTTCCTTTTGATTCAGTAGTTGAAAGTAAGGAAACCAATTTAATTACATCCATATCGGCTTCCTGTGCTATAGCATCTTCGATGGTTTTAATGCCTACTTCATCGAGTTGAGTGGCATTTATTTTACTTTCAATATCCTCAATACGATTTGAAAAATTCGGAAGAGGTGCTTCGTCGTCAAGTTTGTTTTTTGTTTTAAAATTCTGCAGTTCTAACTCAGAATCATATAATTTATCGTATACGCCTTTTAATTGGTCGTCAATAAATTTAATTGTATTATTGGCAGATTCAGACTGCTTTTCGATATCGTATATTTTGAATTCCTCAGCTATACTATTGCAGATATCAGCCGCTTTATCGGGGTTCCTCTCGTAATACAACACTTTTATTGTACCTGCAGAGGAATTGTCGACCTCAACTTTTAAATTGTAGGAATATGTTCGGTATAGATTTTCTCGTTTGGTTAGCGTAAAGTAATAAGGACTTTCATTAAGTCCTTTCATATCTTTCCTTATTCTGTCAAAATTGTTGACATTAATTTTAATCGAGTCTATTACAGGCAGGCGTATCCATTTGTTTGTTTGGATTCGAAAAACATTTTCCTTATTGTTTAGATTTACTTTAAGGAGCGCATTGTTTTCATCTGTGAATGAAGTATAAACAGGAATGCTATATATTTCATTTATTGGGTTTCGGTATTCAATTTCAAATGGCGATGTTCTGTACATTTCGTAATTCAAAACGCTTCCAATTTGATAATAGGAGACATCTAGGGGTAACTTGTTAAATACGCGGCTTAAGAAAGTGGCCGATTTTAGCAATTCGATTTTTCGGGGTAAATCGGTACTAGACTGAAAATTTTTATCCAGAAGTATTTTTGAGTTACTATTTGCCATTGTAACTTGTATAATTGCTTTCGACTCAAAAATCGGATAGGTATATCTGAGGTATAAAAATGCCATCAGAAAAGCAATAACAGCAAAGAGGAACACCCAGGCAAGATTTTTCCTGATTACCTTTTTAAAAAGGTTGAAATCAAAATCTTCGTTAAATGTTGTTATTTTTTTTTCGCTCATTTAATTAAGAAGATTTATAAAAAAGAAAGTCGTAATACCTAAATTAATTAAACCAATAGTTGGCCCAATTCTATTTAACAAGTTTTGAGCATAATCATTGCGGAAGTCTATGTATATAATATCATCGCCCTGCACAATCAAATCTGATTTTTTCAAATTTTCAATTCGTGATAAATCAATTAAAAAAATTTGCGGGTTTTTTAAATCGCCTCTAATCAGCTTAATTCGATGAGCTTTTCCGGTTTGTGGAATTCCTCCCGCAATTGCTAGAACTTCTAACAGATTCATATTCTCGTATTGAAGAGGAATTACCCTTGCATTTCCTGCTGCACCAGAGAACAGTATGACTCGCTTGTTTTGAATTTTTAAGGTGACGTATGGGTCTACATAAAATGTTTTTAGTAAATCTTCCATCAATAATTCAGCTTCCCTTACAGTTAAATTTGCAATATGAATTCTTCCAAGAATGGGGAGCTTAATCATACCATCAAAATCAACAGTTGTATTTATTCCTTTTCCTGAGATTTGTTCTAAGCTCTCAAATAAAACTGCTCCTTTATTGGGGTTAATCTGAATAGTTAGTTCGTCGTTAACCGAAATTTTATATTCCCGAGTATCTGGCAGTTTTGAAACATCTTCAAATGGATAATTTCGCTTGGTTTTAAACATAATAGCCTGATTTTTACACGAGCTAATAAACATCAAACTCAACAAAAACGCAGCGAGTTTATAAATGACAATAGTTTTGGTGGGCATGCCTCAAATATAGCGAATAACAATTATGAAGTTGTTAATAATTCCTTGTAGAGTTCTGTGATGTCGCGGATTAGTCGCGTAAAATGAAATTTATTTCGAACATGATCCCATCCAACATGACCGAATTTTAGACGCTTTTCATCATTTTCGGTTAGCTCAAGAATAAGCGAAGCAAATTCTTCCGCATCGGTTTTTGAGTGGCTCAATAAAGCCGTAACTCCCTCTATAACAACGTTTTCAATACCTCCTACATTGGTCGTTACGATTGGTTTGTTTGCGGCCTGTGCTTCGATTAGACTAACCGGAGTCCCTTCATTCAATGATGTTAAGGCGATAACATCCAAACCAGCACATGCAACGTCAATTTCTTTAATCCACGAAGTAAACGTGAGCAATGTTTTACGCTGTTCGGTAAGTGCATCGCTAAATTCAATCCCTAAATCTCTTGCCATTGATTCGATGCGTAAGCGATCTTCTCCATCGCCAATAATGAAAAAGCGCAAAGATTTAACACTGCGTTCAGAAACGATTTTCAACGATTGCAAAAATAGGCGGTGGTTTTTTATCGGAACCAGCCGACCAATAATGCCAATGGCAATTTCATGATCATCCACTAAATAGCGCTCACGAAATCCGGCGCGCTTTGAATCCATGTTTTCGGTAAAGCGTGTTAAATCAAATCCCAATGGAACAACCCGAATTTTATCGGGTTTACAAATTCTATGAACTAAGCACAGCTCAGCTTTCTGCTTTTCGCTAATGGCAATGATTGCCGAGCTTTTTCTGGCCAGATTCCGCTCGATGTTTTTATACATCAGCGTTTTCATCTGTCCGAAATAGGAATGGAAAACATGTCCGTGAAAGGTGTGTACGATGGCCGGAACATTCATATTCGAAGCTGCCAGTCTGCCAATTGTGCCCGCTTTTGAAGCATGCGTATGCACAATATCGGGCTTGAAATCTTTGATTAATTGCACCATCTTTTTATACGCTTCATAATCGCTGCGTAAGTCAATTTCCCGCTTCATCTCCGGAATGATGATGGGCTCAAGTCCTAAATTCTTTAGAATAAACTCGGAGCTATCTTCTGTATCGTCCTTCTCGCCACCAACCAATAAGGTTTCGTATTCGGACGGCATGTAACGCGACAGATAGGCCGCATTGTAAGTTGGACCTCCAAGATTAAATCGGTTAATTATCCTAAGTACTCTCGGCATCTACACCTTAATTCGCGCAAAGGTAAAATTATTTCATCCATTGTCGATACCAATTTTGAAATACAAGTAAAGCCCAAATACGGGCTGTTGCATCCCCTGGATTCCCTGATTCCAATTGTTTGCGCAAATGCGAAATCCCTTCAAAACGGAACAAGCCCTGCTGCTCCACAAATTTCTTTTCCAGCAATTCGTCAAATATCCAGCTTTTTAAATCGGATCTAAACCACTGCAACAACGGCACTTCAAATCCTTGCTTTGGGCGATTGTACAATTCTTCTGGCAAAATTGCACGAAATGCATCCTGAACAATACGCTTTCTGCCTAAGCCCGAAATTTTATATTCGGCAGGCAAACCAGCTGCAAAATCAACCACTTCATAGTCCAGAAACGGACTGCGCACCTCCAGGCTGTTGGCCATCGACATTAAATCGACTTTTACGAGCATATCGCCCGGTAACACCAGGTGCATGTCGTTGAGTAACATTTCGTTCATGTCGCCTGTGCGACCAATAAACCGCGTCAGGTATTTTTTGCGGGCACTATTTTCCTGGGCGTTTGACGAAAATGCCGAAATCGATTTCAAGTACGCTTCATCCGAATAGCCGCACCAGTTCCAGTATCGCTCGGAAGCATCTGTTTTTAATCCCTTGCTAAATTTCCGCAGTTTGCGGATAAGGTTGCCGCTCGACGAATTGCGAGATGCCGGCAGTGCATCCCAAACAGGTTCCAATAAACCAACCAAAGACGCTTTTAGGCCACCATTGCGCAAATTCCATTCGCCTTCGTGCTTGCGGTAACCGCCAAACAATTCGTCGGCACCATCGCCCGAAAGTGCTACCGTTACATGTTTGCTGGTTTCCTTGCATAAAATATTCACTGCCAGTGCCGATGAATCTGCGAACGGTTCGTCGATATACTCCAACATGCCGTGCAAATGGTCGAATAAATCTTTGTTCCGCAGCGAAAAAACCGTATGGTTGGTACCAAATTTATTCGCTACCAATTGGGCGTATCGCGTTTCGTCGAAAAGGGGTTCGTCGGCATATCCAATTGAAAAGGTATTCAGGTTTTTTGTATGCTGCGATGCAAGGGCCGTAACCACCGATGAATCAATTCCACCCGACAGAAAACTACCAAGTGGAACATCTGAAATCATGCGACGTTCAACGGCAAGTTCCATTTTTTTGCGAAGTGTTTTTTGTGCTTCGCTATACGTTGGAATCGGTTCGGTAATTTTTTCCGGCATCGCATACCAACGTTCAATGTGGATATGTTGCTCCGATACTTCCATAAAATGCCCGGGTTCGAGTTTCCGAACCTGTTCGAAAATACTATTCGGAGCCGGGATGTAATTTAAATGCAAATAATGCAACAGGGAGGTATGATCAAGTGTTTTTTCGAATGAATAGCCAAGCAAGGCCTTCATTTCGGAGGCGAAGCATAGACCGTCTTCATCCTGCATCCACACCAGCGGCTTCTCTCCATAGCGGTCGCGGGCAATGATTACTTTTCCCGTATCGCGGTCGTAAAAGGCAAAGGCAAAAAATCCATTTATCTTTTCAATACATGAGCTGCCTTCGCGAATAAGCAGATGCAGTAATACTTCCGTATCGCTTTCAGACCGAAACCGAATGCCGGCAGCTTCCAATTTCTGCCGGTAGGGCTTGAAATTAAAAAACTCTCCGTTAAAAACCAGCGTGTAACGTCCGCTTTCGTCGCTGAAAGGCTGCGAACCATTTGATGACGTATCTATGATCGACAAACGTGCATGGCCGAAGGCTACGTTGTTATGCCGATACACACCGTTGCCATCCGGACCGCGTAGCCTGAGTTTCTGAACCGAAAGCTCTACCTGATCGAGTCGTTTCAGACCCGCATCACGAAAGGCAATGCATCCGGTTATGCCGCACATGCTTTGGAATTAGAGGTGAATAACCTCGCCGTAGGCCGCGGCAGCAGCTTCCATAACCGCTTCAGACATGGTCGGATGCGGGTGTACGGTTTTGATAATTTCATGCCCTGTTGTTTCGAGCTTACGCGCGGCAACAGCTTCTGCAATCATCTCGGTAACATTTGCGCCAATCATATGGCAACCAAGCCATTCGCCGTATTTGGCATCGAAGATTACTTTCACAAAACCATCTTTAGCACCTGCTGCCGATGCCTTACCCGAGGCTGAAAAAGGGAATTTACCCACTTTAATTTCGTAGCCTGCTTCTTTCGCGGCTTTTTCGGTCATGCCTACAGATGCAATTTCGGGATTGCAATAGGTACATCCCGGGATGTTCCCGTAGTTCAATGGTTCGGGGTGATGGCCCGCGATTTTTTCAACGCAGATAATGCCTTCGGCCGAGGCCACGTGCGCGAGTGCCGGACCCGGAACAACATCGCCAATGGCATAAATTCCCGGAACATTGGTCTGGTAATAGGCATCAACCAAGATTTTTCCTTTGTCGGTTTTAACGCCAAGCGTTTCAAGTCCAATGTTTTCGATATTTGCAACAACACCGGCAGCCGACAAAACAGTATCGCATTCGAGCACTTGTTCGCCTTTGGCTGTTTTAACCTTAACCTTCAGCGTGGCTCCGCTGCTATCGACCGACTCAACACTTGCGTTGGTCATGATTTCGATACCGGCTTTTTTGAACGAGCGTTCGAGCTGCTTGCTCACTTCTTCGTCTTCTACAGGAACAATGTTCGGCATAAACTCAACGATGGTAACCTTCGTTCCAATGGTGTTGTAAAAATATGCGAACTCAACTCCAATTGCGCCAGAACCCACAACAACCATCGATTTTGGTTGGTTGGGCAAGGTCATGGCTTCGCGGTAACCAATTATACGTTTGCCATCTTGTTTCAAATTGGGCAATTCGCGGCTGCGTGCACCAGTAGCGATGATTATATTTTTCGCAGTATAGCTTGTCGATTTTCCATCGGCAGCCTTAACATCTACTTTTTTATCGCGGGTAATTTGCGCGTTTCCGAAGATTACATCGATTTTATTTTTCTTTAAAAGGAACTGGATTCCTTTGCTCATGCCATCGGCAACGCCGCGGCTGCGTTTCACCATGCCTCCGAAATCGGCTTCGGCGCCCTGTACCTTAATGCCGTAATCGGCAGCGTGACTCAGGTATTCGAACACGTTTGCACTTTTGAGTAAGGCTTTGGTTGGGATGCATCCCCAGTTGAGGCAGATTCCGCCCAGTTCTTCACGTTCAACAACGGCTACTTTTAATCCAAGTTGTGCAGCACGAATTGCCGCCACATATCCACCTGGGCCGGTTCCAATAACGATTAAGTCGTAATTCATAAGTTTATGCTGATTGCGCTGCGAAAATAGGTAAAAAAAATCATGCGTTAGCGGCTTCAACCGCTTCACGTCCGGCGTAGAATTTACGCGATTTTACATGGTAATGATTGCCTTTAGCCATCACGTGCACCACGAGGTGTTCAATCGAAATGGGTTGTCCATCGTTGATGTCGGCGATATTTGAATGGCGTATGGCGTGTCCGTCGAAGATAATCACCAAACCCGAACCGATAGCTTCGAGTTCTGAGCCATGTTTCACCAGAACTCCGGTATCTTCGCCCAGACCGATTCCGATGCAGCCAGGATTTGCGGCTACAGCTTGCGCCAAGCGCCCGAAACGCCCGCGTTTCACGAAATGCGAATCGATGATTACATCTTTCATGAATGCCAGTCCGGTGGTGATTTTAACTTTCCCTTTTAGGAATGATTCATCGCTCGGACCTTCGTAAATCATAGTATTCGACATGGCCATAGCCCCTGCCGAGGTACCTGCAATAATGAAATGTTCGTTCTCGTAACGTTCCTGAATGAGTTTGAAGATATCGGTTCCTCCAAAAATGGTGGTGAGGCGCATTTGGTTTCCGCCGGTAAACATCACTCCATCCGCTTTTTCGATGCGTTTGTAGTATTCGGGAATTTGCGTGTCTTCGCGGTTGCGGATGTGAATTACATTAACATTGGTACATCCCAGACGATTAAAGGCTTCTACATAATTATTTCCCACTTCTTCAGGGATTTCTGAAGCGGTCGTAATTACTTCAACACGACTTTCGGCACCTTTCATTTCAGAGAGTATGCGCTTCAGGATGCCATCTTCGAAGAAGGCAAGATTCGATGGTGTATTGTAACTTGGTTCGGCGGCCGTGCCTTTGTCGACATTGCCTCCGATAGAGATTAGAATTCCTTTTGGTGTATGCATGGTGTAATGCTAAAAATGCAAAGGTAGGTTTTGAATTAACCCTCGTGCATGGAAGCAAGATTCAATTTCAACATAGTTTTAACAACGAAAAATGTAGCCGGTTGGCGGATCGCGAAATCGTTCTTATGGTTTATTAGGTGTTTTAGTTTCTGCATTAGACTCAGATTCTGAATTTGAAATACAGGCTAAAAGTCCCTTTCCCTTATCATGCATTGATAGGCTAGTAAACAACAAAATCCAATGGAGAATTGTAAGAAGTTTATAGCATTCTGGTGGATTCTTAAAATGTAAGGCGTTTGTGAAAAGATAAAGTAATTGTGCAATTTTAGAACGGGAGACACGTGTCCCCGCCCTGCTGAAAGTTCCCCAAAAGCTATTCACATTCAAAGCGCCTTTTTTGAACCGGGAAATGAACAAGCGTGTTCGTAAGAATTATCCGTTTTGCGATTTTGAAACGACTAGTACGGGGCTTGTGTTGTAACTTGACCTCGGGGTGGAGGAGTGGCGGACCCCAATCAGACGGCTCTTAAAGCGTTTATATTCAATTCGAAAAAGATTTTTTCTTTGGGCGCCGGCCGTGCTTTTCGGTACAAGTCCGCACCCGAATCGCTTCGCTATCAGGTTTGCAGGCTTTCCCCTTCAATCACTGGCGCTTTCGTTTGCATTATGAAATATGGCTTCGGTATTGAATTATCGTGAATGATAAATCATATATCGTAAATCAATTATCCTGTATCGTTTTTCGAAATCCATATCTCTGGACTGAAGCACGGAGCTTTAAGGGGACTAAAAATCGTTAACGTTTTACGATATGCTTTACGCCTAACAAGCGACCTGCGTCCCAAACACGAATGAAATAATTGCCGGCATTTAGCGATTCAATCGAAAGGGTAGGCTGCATTTTACCGCGTTGTATTACGCGCCCCACCATATCAATTACATCATAGGAAATTTCATTGCCCGCTGTATCGGGGATTTTAATATTCAGCATTCCGTTTGTGGGATTGGGATATACAACAAGTTTGGCCGCTTCATAACTGTTCGTATGAACAGTAAATACTAAAAACATCGGCGATGTTGCCACACATCCCGCGGCATTCGATGATATTACCGAATATTCTCCCGGTTCCGAAATTTGTAATGCAGTACCTGTTTCTCCAATCAGTTCACTGCCATTTAGCATCCAAATAATACCTTCGGAACAACCCGAACAAATCAATGCATTGCCTTGTAATTCAATCTGTGGATTTGGATAATCTAAAACAGTTATGGCCTGATCCACTAATTCGGCATCAAAACCGAGTTCATTACTAATGGCAAGTCCAATCGAAAATGTGCCTGGATTAAGATAATATACAACCCCGGGATTGGCTCCATTTCCGTATTCATTTACCGAACCGGGAAAGGTCCATATCCAGTTCACGGGGTTGCCCGTACTTTCATCGTTCAATACAATAAAATCGCCTGCACAGATGAGCATATCAGATAGCGAAAAACCTGCATTTAAAATAGAAGGCTCTGAATACGTTCCGCAATTAAATGTATGGCTGCCTAAATTATTAAATGTTCCTGCCGCATAGGCAATCCAATCAAATTGCGAATCATCCCAATTCGGATTGGGACGCGATACGGTTATGTCGCGAAGCATGCTGATGCTTTGCGTGTTTAATCCGCCAACAGGCCAGTCATTGGCAGGAAACTCTCCCAACTTTCCGATGGCATCGACAATCGAGCCGTTTTTTAAAAGTGCAATAACATCGTTACCATTAAAATTACAAACGCCCGATGCGTTTGAAGACAGCGACTGCAACGCAGAATCGGCAGAAGGATTAACGATTACGAGCGTTTGATACGGTTCGAGACTTCCAGATAAATCAAGGGTTTGGGTTGGATTAAATGTACCGTTGGGAAAAAGCGAAATAGCCCAATTTTCGAGATTAATGACCTGACTGGATGCGTTTACCAATTCAATGGCCTGATTATGATTTGTGTCGCAGACGTATTCGCTAAACATCAGCGATTGGCAGGCGTTTGTTTCGGGAATATAAATCGCACATGGATTAACATACGAATCGCTGCCATAGAAATTTGTTGCAGTGATTGATGCGCTCAGGCATCCGGGTTGGCCATTCGTGTAATAAACCAAGGCATTATCGCCGATTGTTGTCGGGGGATTTCCTCCTTCGAAAAACCATGTCCAGAAATCGGGAAAATTTGCAGATGTACTCGTG
>CANMGM010000041.1 GCA_947497195.1 Bacteroidota bacterium | reverse complement strand
TCCTACACGTATACCAAACCTCCGAAGGAAGACCTCGTTGTATACGAGTTATTGGTGCGCGACTTTACCGAAGAACGCACGTTTGCATCTGTAATTGAAAAACTTCCTTATTTGGATGATTTAGGCATCAACGCGATTGAACTTATGCCGGTTGCCGAATTCGACGGTAACGAAAGTTGGGGATATGCTCCAAACTTCTGTAGCGCGGTAGATAAATATTATGGACCTGCGAATGAACTGAAACGCTTGGTCGACAGTTGCCATGCGCGCGGAATTGCTGTGCTTTCGGATGTTGTATTCAATCATGCCTGGGGACAGTCGCCTTTCGCAAAAATGCATTTCAATCCCGATGCGGGACAATACGGCGAACCAACTACGCAAAACCCATGGTTAAATCCGCAGGCCCGCCATGCATTTAATGTAGGATACGACTTCAATCACGAAAGTCAGGCTACTAAATATTTCGTGAAGAAAACGCTGAAGTACTGGATTGATGAATTTAAGATTGATGGGTTTCGTTTCGACTTAAGCAAAGGATTTACCCAAACCAATACCGGATCTGACGTTGGCGCCTGGGGCAATTACGATCAGAGTCGTGTGAATATTCTACAGGATTATGCAGCATCCATTCGCCAAACCGATCCTACGTCGCTCATTATTTTCGAACATTTCGGGGCTTCGAATGAAGAAATTGTATATGCGAACAACGGCATTATGCTCTGGGCCTATGGCGGAAACCAGTACAACGAGGCAACCATGGGCTGGTTCAACGGAAACAGTCAGAATCTGTACCTTACAACTCCTCAAAATCGCGGCTGGAACAATTACGGATTACTCTCTTTCATGGAGAGTCACGACGAAGAACGGATGATGTTCAGAAACATTACCTATGGGAATAATGTTTCGGGGCACAACACCCGTGAATTGAATACTGCTTTGGCTAGAATGGGTGCGGCAGCTGCGTTTTACCTTCCACTTCCCGGCCCACGCATGATTTGGCAGTTCGGCGAACGCGGCTACGATCTTTCAATTGAAGATTGCTTGAATGGCACCTTAAGTTCGGACTGTAAAACCGGCGCAAAACCACCCCGTTGGGAAGATTTTGAAAACCAACAACGCAGGGCCTTGTACGAAGTATACCGGAAACTGAATTACCTAAAAACGACCCAACCATCTTTGCGGAACCTCGGACATTTTATGGATGTAGGTGGTTACGAAAAAGTAGTTCGATTTACTGCACCAGAATTAAATGTAGTTATCGTAGGTAATTTCGATGTGGTAGGGCAGGAAATGAATCCCGGCTTCCCTTCTGGTGGAATTTGGTACGATTACCTCAACGACGATTCGCTCGATGTAGGCAATGCGGGTAATGCCTTTAACTATGCTCCGGGCGAATACCATGTTTACATCGACCGACGCATTGTTCCTCCGGGAACGACATACGTTCAGGAACCATCGGCTTTGTTTGAAGTCATGAACGGATCAATGTTAATCGCGTTTCCAAATCCAATGCTAGAACAGGTAACAATTCGCTCGGCAGAAGTGCTTCAAGCCAAAGACCGTATCACGTTGAGCGATTTATCGGGTCGTATTGTATGGGAAGCGAATGGAAACGAAAGCAACGAAATCACATTCTCATCCGAGAATTTAGACAGCGGTGTTTACATTTACAGCGTTTCGACCGGAAATTCGGTTTACAGCGGCAAACTCATTAAACCTTAAGCATATTCGTGCTGATTATGAAAAAAACAATCTACCTATTTCTTTTCTTGCTTCTACTTGGTTTTGAAGGATTCTCCCAAACCATTAAAGGAACCGTTTTCGATGAAAACAAAGAAGCCGTTATTGGTGCAGCTGTTAAAGTGCTGAACACATCTACCGGTACTACCACCGATTTAAATGGAAAATTCACCCTGAGCAATCTGCAACCCGGAAAGGTAAGCATCGAAATTTCGATGGTTGGATTTGAAAAGTTATCCCGCACCATTACAGTGGAAGCCGGTAAAACAGTTGAGCAACGCTTTAATATCAAGGCGAAACAAAATGTGATGGACGAGCTCGTTGTTGTTGGTTATGGTGTGCAACGTCGCCGCGATATTTCAAGCTCGATTGTGAAACTCGAGGGCAAGGAATTGATGGAGCTACCTACACCCAGCTTCGAAAACGGATTGCAGGGTAAAGCTTCAGGTTTGCAGGTAATCACCGGTTCGGGCGCTGCAGGGAGTGCATCAACCGTGCGCATTCGTGGGGTGGCTTCGGTTTCGGCAGGTGGCGATCCATTGTATGTAATTGATGGCATTCCAATTACGCAGGATTATTTTCTTAACGGCAATAACGGAGCGATGAACAACAATCCGCTGGCTTCAATCAATCCAAACGATATCGAATCGGTTGAAGTGTTAAAGGATGCCGCAGCTACCGGAATTTACGGTTCACGCGGATCAAACGGCGTTATTCTCATCACCACAAAACGCGGAAAGAAGAAGGGGTATCATGTCGACTTCAGTACCCGTCAGGGCATTACAATGCCAACTGCACTGCCCAACATGATGGATACAAAACAGTTTCTTCAGATGTACGAAGAGGCATGGGTAAACGACGGAAAGCTTGGAACTCCGGTTCTTCCTGGGAATATCGCATGGGAAGACGCGCAGAACACAAATACCAATTGGGTTGATGAGGTTATCGGAACAGGTCGCCAACAAAGTTATGACCTCGGAATTTCGCATGCCGGAAAGAAACACAATGTGTATGCAGGTTTTTCGAATCAGAATGACCAATCGTATATGATTGGGAACTCCTACATTCGAAATGCCGCTCGTTTGAATGGCGATTTACAAGTTACAGACTGGGCCAAAGTTTCGCTTTCAACCTCATTGTCTGAAGGTGTGAACAACCGGCAGTCGATGGCATGGAGCGGCGGTTTGGGCGCTGCCATGTCAACAGCTCTGCCGATCTATCCGATTTTCCATCAACAGGATGTAATCAATGATGCTGGCGATACCATACATCGCGCCGGAGACTACTATTTCCCGAGCAACGACATTGGTCGAAACCCGGTTGCGATGCGCGAATTGCGTGACATTCAAACCCGTGAAAACCGAAGCATCAACAACGTAACACTCGAATTAAAACCATTAAAGGGACTCATTCTTACCGGATCGGGCTCGCTCGATTATATGTTCTGGCGAAACAACGAATACCAGAAGCCGGGCTGGGACCAAAACAATCCGCTTCAAAGTCGCGCATACCGCCAGAGTTTCCAGGTTGCCAATTACAACTACAACGCTGTAGCAAATTATCTAAAGACCTTCAAAGAGAAGCACAATTTCGGGTTCATGCTCGGTATGGAATACCAGCAAAGCCGCACCGACCGTTTCGCCAGTCAGCGTAATGAAATCGATGCTACAGGATTCCTCGATCAAACCAGTCCGACTACAATTAGCGATGAAAACACATCCTTCGAAGAATGGAATTTCATCTCCCATTTTGGTCGAGTGAACTACAACTATAAAGGGAAATACTATGCAGAAGTAGTTGGTCGCCGCGATGGTTCGAGTCGTTTCGGAAACAACAACAAGTTTGGATTCTTCCCATCGGCATCTGCAGCTTGGATTGTGAGTGAAGAATCCTTCCTGAAAGAAAACAAGGTCGTTTCGTTCCTGAAAATCAAATCGAGTATCGGTGTAAACGGAAACTCAAGCATTCCGCCGTATGCACAATATGGTATCTTTAGTTCTTCGGCGAATGCATACAACGGCCAAACTATTATTTATCCGAATGCCGGAAATCCGGCCAATCCGAATTTGCGTTGGGAAACATCCCGCACCTTCGATTTAGCGCTCGAATACGGCTTGTTCAAAGATCGCATCTCGGGCGAAATCGCTTATTACAACAAGCAAACAAACGATGTATTGCTTTACGTTGCAACACAGCTTAACACCGGTTTTGCAAATACCTGGGCAAATGTTGGAGGAATCAACAACCGCGGATTGGAATTCTCGATTAAGGCAAAAGTGATTGAGCGTAAATTCAAGTGGGCGGTTGATTTCAACATTGCCCGCAACATGAACGAAGTAACAAGCTTGGGCGATTATACCGAGGATGCTATTTCGGGTGGTACAAACGATACGCGTCTCGTAGTGGGCCGTCCAATTGGCAACAATTATCTCGTACGCTTTAGCCGTGTTGATGCCGAAACAGGAAAACCAGTGTATCTCGACAAAGACGGAAACGAAACATTCGAATGGACACCAGACAACCGCGTTTCGACCGGATCGATTCTTCCGGATGCCATTGGCGGTATTCGCAACGATTTCAAATTCGGCCGCTTTGACCTAACCATGTTTTGGGTGTTTGTTTTGGGTGGCGATATTTATGATTCATCGTCTAAACGGCAACTTGGAACCTACGACAGCGATGGCTGGAATCACCGCACCGACCAGTTCGACCGCTGGCAGAAACCGGGCGACAATGCCGCATATCCTTTGTTAACAACGACGCCTGCTACATATGGATCGGGAACTCCATGGATTAACACCGATTTATGGCTACACGACGGTACGTATGCACGTTTGCGTACGTTGTCGATTGGATATTCGTTACCCGATGAACTGGTGCGCAAAGCCAAATTAGGGCGTGCACGCATCTCGATTGCCGGAAACAATTTGGTTACATTAACAAAATTCATCGGAATTGACCCCGAGATTTCGCGCGATTTCGAAAATCCAACCGATCGTAACATGAGTCCTAACATTACCTATTTAACTGCTCCGCAGCAAAAATCCTACATGCTCACACTCGACATCGGGTTTTAATTCTAATCGACCATGAAAAAGCTATATTTTGGAATTTTTACATTCGCCTTATTGGGATTGTCGGCTTGTTCAGACGATTTTCTCGACCGCAAACCTGAGGCTACCGAGACGCAGTTTCTGGATGTGGATGCAATAAAAACCGCTGAGGATCTTCAGAAACTCTTGCTTTCGGTTTACGACGTAACAGCTAATACATTCGGCGGACAAATTCAGAATCTATCTGAATTACTTGGCGATAACATTGACTCACCTGCAAACCAGAACGATTACATTCAGGTTTACTTGCGCAGAACCGATATTTTTAATGGGACCATTTCGGGCGTTTACCGCGATGCATACATTGCCATTTATCGTGCTAATCAATTGATATTTAAGAAGGACGACGTTAGCGACATAACAGAAGCCGATAAACTTCGCATAGAAGCCGAGTCGCGTTTTCTACGTGCATTCTGCCATCATGGAATTCTGCGTCTTTTTGCTCAGCCTGCAGGGTATACAAGCGATAACAGCCATTCGGGCATTGTGATGCGTATGGAGTTCAACAACGAAGTTGGCCTGCGTTCTACTGTTGCAGAATGTTACCGTCTTATTTTGGAAGATTTGCAATTCGCAGAAGATAATCTGCCTGAAGATAATGGCGTTTATGCCACCAAATGGGCCGCTAAGGCCATGAAGGCGCGTGTTTTCTTCGATTTAAACGATTTCGACAATGCGGCTTTGTTTGCTGAAGAAGTAATTAATAGTAACAAGTTTCAGTTACTTGATAGTTTGAATCGATATACTGCCGGGCCAAATTCGGAGCAGATTTTCGCGACTATTAGTTATTTGGGCAACGGTATTGCCGACGAACGTGGCGATGCGTTTTTGAATTACCGTTCAGATAACAATACGAATCCTACGATGCGCGCTGCAAGCGAATTTTACAATTTCCTTGTTGCCAGCGGCGATTCGGTTCGCGCGGCACAATGGTTTAGAACAATAGAGGCGGGTGGAAATACAACGATTGGAGTTAAGAAATACGACCGCAGTTTTATGTGGATTCCATTGTTGCATACCACCGAAATGTACCTAACCTGCGCAGAAGCGCTTGTGTTGGGCGGGGCTGATGAACAAAAAGCGAAGGAGTATGTGAATGCCATCAGGGCGCGTGCAGGTTTGAGTCCAACCATTGCAACGGCCACAAGTTTATTGCAGATAATTCGCGAAGAACGCCGCAAAGAAATGTGTTTTGAAGGCGATCGCACAACGCAAATTAAACGCGTGGGCGTTCTTGAAAATATAGCCTTCTCGCGCAATGCACCATGGGATTGTCCAGGCATGGTGATTCAGTTTCCAGGAGCCGAAAATACGGTGAGCGGATTCGAATTAAACCCAACAGGCGGCTGCGATTAATCAAATTAAAATCATCAATTATGAAGAGAATAATTTTTAGCATTTTTTCATTGAGTTTGCTTTTTACAGGAACAGGATGCAAACCCGATGTGGAAGAAATTGGAAATGGAGCCGTTGCCGGTGATGGCATTTACGGTTCGTGGGAAATTTCGCGTGTTGTGCAAACCGACTTAAAAGTTCCTTTACCTGAATCGCGCGATATTAGTGCATTCTTTTCGGATCCGGCGCGCAAGATGCAGATTCGTTTCAATAAAGAAGGATCAACATACCAGGTTTTACAGGCAGGATGGTTGCCCAAGGTATTTGGTACCGATGGCACCTGGGCCTTTGACCAAATTCCGTATCCAACTGCTGTTACGTTTTATACAGCACAGGGCGATACGGTAAGCACTCCTCTTAATGCAATGCCGCGCGAATACGATGTGCAAATGGGTCTAGACCTTGTACGCACCGATAGTTGCGGCAATGCCTTTTTAAAATACGAATACACCTTTAAACGACTGAACTAATCATGATGCGTTATTTCAAATTTGTCTTTGCTTCGCTTTTCGCACTTTTTTGCGGAGCATCCATTCAGGCACAGGTTGTTACAACCGAGCCATCCGACTATAGCGATCCGAATACAGAAGTTAAGATTATTGTTAATCTTGCTCAGCTTGACCAGACTAAAGAATACGTGCAGAATCTGATAGCCGATGCGCAAGCCGATTCGGGAATTTACATGTGGACATGGAAGCCCTATGAATGGCCTGTTGGCAGTGAGCGTGCTAACGGAAGCGGTGATCGGCCATGGCAAAACAGCAACGAGTTATTGCGCTTAACGAAAGAAAGCGATTTGGTTTACAGCCTAACGATGGTTCCGACAGAGTTTTACAATGTTGATGCAGCAACCGTGTACGAACTCGACATTCATTTTCTGGTAAAGCCTAAAAATGGAGGCGGATATGGCGACCCGGATCGTAAATCGGACGATTTGTTGCTTGAAATAGATCCACCAAGCGTTGAAAAAACAATCGTGTATGCATTTCCTTCATCGCCTCAACAAGACGATGTTGTGAAGATTGTGTATGACAATTACCGCGATACACTCTCGGTAATGCAGAGTATTCCTGCTGGCGACTGCTACTTGTTCATTCAAGCCACATTAACCGACGGAACAGTTATTAAGCCTGCAAATATTTTTCAGGTAATAAATACTCCCGCCCAGCAGATGAAACAAACACAGGCGGGAATTTTCGAATTTGATTTAGTTCCTAGTTTATTTCTAGATCTGCAGGCAGGGCAGCAGATTAATGAATTCAAAGTGGTTGCTGTACGACGTGATGACTCCAGTCCAAACGGCTTTCAGCGCGTAACCGACGATTTGATTATTGACTTAGCCTGTTGGTAAATTTATCCTGCATATGCAGGAATACCTTATTATTTGGATTTTACTTCAAGCCATCTGAAAAGAATTTCAGATGGCTTTTTTACGTGCATCTATTTGGTGCTCAGAAAAAATCCAAAAATAATTCCCTAACATAAAACCTTTGCTCTACTTTTGTAGTATAAATAGACGAAAAAATAAACATTCCTTTAAATTACCTCAATACCAAATTTACATTAACACCATATTTTAGTCCACCCAATTATGAAAAGGAATTCATTTTTTCCCCACTTGATTCAATTGGCTCTGGGCATACTTGTTTTGTCGGCATTGCTTTATTTAGTTAATGAATTTAGTTTCCACATGGTATGCAGATATTGCTGCATCGGCGGATTATTGCTTCTGTTAAATAGGAGCAGGTCGCTAGTCGAATCTGATGCGCATATGCTGATTGTTGGCCTAATAATTAGCACGTGTGGCCTTACTGCCTTATTTTTCAATTGGTCGCTTGCTTATGAGGTATGCTTGTTGGGTGGAATTTTTACCGTTGTTGGTTACATCTCTTTTCTAAACCAACTATCCGAATTCAGACTATTCGAATATGCTGCGATACTCTTTCTTTTTTGCTGCATGCTTTATATCATTTTCAAACTTGCCTCATGGCAGGGTACAGACATTATTGAGATCGCAGGCTTAGCAATAGTTTCGTTCCTTTTTCTTATTCAGGAAACCAAAAAGAAGGAGGATAGATCATCCTCCGAAATAGAAGAAAATAGTCCTAACAAGATGCTTGTTTAACTTGTGTTTAGTTACTTTGCACAACCGGAATATCTTTCCTCCGGATTATGCATGCATAAATGGGAGCACAAGACAAATACGTTCCGAAGGTTAGTATTAAAAATCGAAAAGCCACATTCGAGTACAGTGTATTGGCCGAATTCTCCGCAGGCATTCAATTAACAGGTACAGAAATAAAGTCGATTCGTGCCGGTAAGGCAAACATCGGTGAGGCATATTGTGCCATGGTAAAAACAGAATTGTTTGTGCGCAATATGTATATCGAGGAATATGCACAAGGCAACATATACAACCATGAGCCAAAGCGCGATCGTAAATTATTGCTTAAACGCAGCGAATTAAATAAACTGCAGACCAAACTAAAAGACAAGGGACTAACGGTTATTCCATTGCATTTGTATATCAATGAAAAAGGGCTTGCCAAGCTCGAAATTGCATTGGCAAAAGGGAAAAAGCTATACGACAAGAGAGAAAGCCTGAAAGAAAAGGATGTTAAGCGCGATATGGCTCGAAAGTCTGATTTTTAATTCCGACAGAACATTAATTCCTATCGTTTAACAGCGGCACAAAACTAAACTCGCCGCAAATTTCCTGAGTAAATTGGCCATCTTCTCCCCTGCTAACCAATACCATCTGCTGTTTATTCTCGCCGCCTACCGGAATTACCAATCTGCCGCCGGGCTTTAATTGACTGAGCAGCGCAGCTGGAATTTGAGGAGCACCGGCCGTTACAAGAATGCGATCGAAAGGAGCATAAGCCGGCCAGCCCAGATAACCATCGCCAAACGATAGCTTTGCCGGATATTTCATTTGATCGAGTAAGGCTTTTGTCTTCATAAACAGCTCATGCTGCCGTTCGATGCTAAACACCTTTGCGCCCAATTCCAACAATACAGCTGTCTGATATCCACTTCCTGTACCTATTTCCAAGATACGCATCCCCCTTTTAACCTGAAGCAATCCGGTCTGAATCGCAACAGTACTCGGATGCGAAATAGTTTGACCGGCTCCTATCTGAAATGCGATATCTTCATACGCTTTTTCTAGAAATACCTTATCGGGGAAGAATAAATGACGTGGTACAGAAGCCATTGCCAAGAGCGTTGCTTCATCGGTTAGCTTCCGCTCACGCAATTCGGTTATCATGCGCTTACGCAAACCCTGATGTCTGTATGTATCTTCCATTTCCACAATGCATGCAAAGAAAAGCCTTCGAAGTTAACCCGCAATCGAAAAACAAAACGAAAGTCCACAATCTGATGTTTATTAATTCTCGAATTTATTGGAATAAAAAAGGGGGAATTGAGGAATTCGAAGCGTGTTTTTCAATTAGGTTTGTGGCAAAATTTGATGCATGCTTAAAATTGGAGTGATTGGCGCCGGTCATCTCGGAAAAATTCACATAAACCTTATTCGTGAATCCAATCGATTTCACCTGACCGGCATTTTCGATACAGACACCGCGATGGCCCAAAAATTTGCTACTGAATCGGGAATTCAACTCTTCGAAACAGCTGAAGCATTGATAGCTGCATCAGACATCATCGACATTGTTACGCCAACATTTGCACATCATGTATATGCATGCCAGGCCTTGCGCATGAGCAGGCATGTTTTTATCGAGAAACCAATTGCGTCTACTGTTGAGGAAGCGAAAGAAATTTCCTTACTGGCCGACGAAGCCGGTTGCAAAGTCGCGGTAGGACATGTTGAACGTTTCAATCCGGCATTTCAGGCGGCACTCCCCTACCTGCATAACCCGATGTTCATTGAAACACATCGGCTGGCGCAATTCAATCCGCGGGGCACCGATGTATCGGTCGTGCTCGATTTGATGATTCACGATATTGACATCGTTCTCAAATCAGTGGGCTGCGCAGTTCGCAAAATCAGTGCGAATGGCGTATCGGTTGTGAGCGAAACGCCCGACATTGCCAATGCACGGATCGAATTCGACAATGGTTGTGTAGCCAACCTTACTGCCAGTAGGCTTTCGATGAAAAATATGCGCAAAACACGGTTCTTCCAGCGCGATGCCTACATCAGTGTTGACTTTCTCGAGAAAGAAACCGAAGTTATTAGGCTGCAACAGGTCGAAGGCACTCCCGATCCGCTTTCGTTGGTCATTGATCTTGGTTCAGGTAAAGGCATGAAGGAAATTTTTATGGAAAAACCTGAAATTTTATCCACCAACGCAATAAAACAAGAACTCGAGAGTTTTGCAGATGCTATCGTTCAACAAACCCTGCCGGTTGTAACTGCAGCCGACGGTCTTATTGCTTTGGATGTGGCGCAACGAATAATCGAAAAAATGAATCTTTCGCCCAGTATTTTAGGGTAATTGTGCATGTCTGTTTTGCTTCGTGTATGTCTGTTTTTGTGCTGGCTAATTTGCCAGAGTTGTAATCTTATCAATCGCGAAGAAGAAATACCATCCTACATTGCAATTGACACCATTCGCCTGAATGCAAATACCGCACTGCAGGGCAGCGCATCGTCTAAAATTACCGACGCATGGATCTATGTCGATGATCAACTTGTTGGGGCTTTTGAATTGCCATGTAAAATCCCGGTTCTGGCAGCAGGTGAGCATAAAATTTCTGTAGGAGCAGGTGTAATGGTAAACGGCCTAACGGCTTTGCGCGCTCCATATCCATTCTACCGGTTTTATTCAGAAAATTCGATCAATCTGAATGAGGGCGAAGTTCGCGAAATTGAACCTGTGGTTACATATTTCGATTCGCTGCAATTTGCTTTTATGGCCAATTTCGATGACTTATCGGGCAGCAAGCTCGAAGCAGCGGGGGCATCAGACACAACCATCGCATTGACCAGTAATGCCGATTTCGTTTTCGAAGGAGCCGGTTCAATGTTGGCCGCACTTTACCGCGACTCGGGTTTCATCGAATTTCAGATGGTTGAACCGGTCGAACTTCCGAAGCAAGGCACTACCGTATACCTCGAATTAAATTATAAAACTACGCATATCCTCAATGTTGGATTGAAGGCGAATTATACGAGTTCGGCAACGGTTAGTGCACCTCTTGTGAGTCTAAACCCGAGCACAGAATGGAATAAAATTTACATCAATATGACACGGCAGGTTAGCCAGCAAGTTAACGCCGCCAATTACCGCGTTTACTTTTACGCGCCTAAACCAGCTGGCTCGGGCAAAATGGAGTTGTTTATCGATAATATGAAAATTGTTTACTAGGTGAGTTATTTACGAAGAGACCGTAATCAATCATTGTTGCAGGCCATTGCCGATTTTTCAAGTGCGGCTATAGCTTGGACAGCCTATTTTACATACCGGAAAATCACACTCGAACCAATTCGTTTTGGACAGCCGGTGGAGGTTATTTTTGATGAAAATTATTTACTTGGACTTGCGATAATTCCAATAGCATGGATTGTTTTGTTTCAGATTTCGGGAAGTTATCACGAGGTTTTTCGAAAATCGAGAATCGGAATATTCGGAAACACCCTGCTGATTACATTAATTGGTTCGCTCGTACTCTTCTTTGCCATCTCGCTCGATGATTACATAGCATCATACAAATATTATTACACATCCTTTTCGGCACTGGCAGGGATTCATCTTGCAGCATTTTTAATACAGCGCATCATTATTTCGACGTTGAATGCACGAAATGTTCAGCGCGGAAAGATTGTATTTAAAACCATTTTGGTTGGCTCGGGAGATAAGGCGCTCGATACATACAGGAAAATAATGGAACAACGTATCCGTTCGGGCAATCAGTTCCTTGGCTTTATTCCCGTAAACGGATCGATGAACAAGGAACTGGAAGCTGAAATGAAAAACCTGGGGGCGTTTAGCGACCTAGGCAAAATAATTCGCGAACTCGATGCAGAAGAGGTTATTGTTGCACCCGAAAACAGCGAACACAGTTATCTCGGCAAAATTCTAACCCAGCTCGAAATAACGAATGTGTACATTAAAGTTATTCCCGACATCACCGACATTTTAATGGGTTCGGTAAAAATGTCGGCCATTTTTGGAGCTCCGGTTATCGAAATCCGACGCAACGTTATGCCTTTGTGGCAAAGAGCTTTGAAGCGCTTGTTTGATGTCGTAATATCCATTCTAGTATTGGTTCTTCTTTCGCCGGTTTATATCATTACCGCACTAATTGTGAAGTTCGGCTCAAAAGGTCCGATCTTTTACAGTCACCACCGCATTGGGCTAAACGGAAAGCCATTCCTCATTTATAAATTCCGCTCGATGTATCAAGATGCCGAGTCGCGCGGTCCGCAACTGAGTTCAAAAAACGACAGCCGAATTACATCTTT
>CANMGM010000040.1 GCA_947497195.1 Bacteroidota bacterium | reverse complement strand
GTGGCCTCCAAGCGACTTGGAATAAACCAGGCTGACGCGCACAAATACAGCGTACTTGATTTTCAGCGTTACTTCAAATCGCAGAAAGATTGGGATGATCATATAGAGGATTTCAAAATCAACCCCAGCAAACGATTTGAAAGCTGGCACGAAAATGTTCAAACGGGCAACCGAACGCCGGTTGAAACATCCATTCGGTACATCGAAATCGGGAACCGGGGATATTTACTAACCATATCGAGAGACATTTCACAGCGCATCGAAGCCCAGAACAAGGTTTTGGAAAGTGAAGCGCACATGAAAGCTTTGCTCGACAGCTCTCCTGAAAGCATTTGGTCGGTAAATGAAAATTACGAGCTGTTGTTTGCAAACCGGGTTTTCACCGATGAATTCGAAGCAGTTTTTGATATAAAACTCGAAAAAGGCACCCGTATGATTGATACTGTTCCTGCCGAAATGGGTCATTTGTATAAGGAACGTTATGATCATGTATTGAAGAATAATATCCTACAATACACGGAGAGTATCCCTTCTCCGCACGGAATGCGCAGAGCAAGCATATCGATGATTCCGGTTGTAATAAACGATAAAGTAACTGCTGTTTCGGTATTTGGAGCCGATACAACCGAACAGGAACAAAACCGTATGGTGCTTCGCCAGAGCGAGAATCGCTTTTACAAGATGTTTAGCGACAACACGGCGGCTATGTACTTCATCGACCCAGATACACGTACATTTATCGATGTAAATCCGGCCTGCGAAAAGTTATATGGATGGTCGCGGGCAGAGTTTCTTGATAAGAAAATAAGCGATGTAAACGTATATGCAGAAAATGTAAACTGGCAAATCGAAAAACTGCAAGAGGAACGAAGCGGATTTTTCGTTTGCAAACATTCTAAAAAAGATGGTTCAGTGATGGACCTCGAGATTTCGAGCTGTATGATTATCGTCGACAACCAGGAAATTATTTACGAAATCGTACACGATATTACTGAGCGCAATCAATACTATGCTGCTGTATCGGACCAGAATAAACTCCTAAAAGACATCGCTTGGACGCAGTCGCATGTTGTTCGTGCGCCGCTAGCAAGAATAATGGGGCTTGTGGACCTACTCGAAGATGAGGACTTTCAGGAATTAAATCAAACTGAAATTATTGCATTGATCAATGAATCCGCTTCGGAGCTGGATGGAATTATTCGCAACATAACCAATCAGAGTTACGAGCTTAGTAAAAAAGGAATTCGAATAAATCACGAATAACGATTTAATATGGAAATTATATTGGTTGAAGACGATTTAGTAACCACCATGCTGCACGAACGTGTTGTTCAGAAGGTTTTGCCCGAGGCAAGTGTGCATAAATTTTCGGATGGAAAAACAGTGTATGAGTTTATCCTTTCGAACAACCACCCCGAAAAACGCTATCTCGTTTTGCTCGATCTTACCATGCGCATCATGGATGGATGGGAGTTCCTCGATGCCCTGCTCGAACAGGATACACAATGTAAAATGGCTGTTGTAGTAATAACCACATCTGTTGATCCCGACGATTTCTTCAAGTCGCGCGATTATCCTCAGGTTTTCGGGTATTATGGTAAACCATTTACCATAAATCAATTTCAGGAAGTTTTGCAGCACGAAGCTGTTTTAAAACTGAAGCAGTAAAATTCGAAACCAATGACCGATTTTCAGCTTTTTCTACAGGATTACAGCGCTCCGGGATTTGTATTGCTTAAAAATGCACAAACAAAATTCGTTGCCACATTGGGATTTCAGGTACATTCTTTCGATGAAGCCATTTGGTCGAGTTCATTTTCTGACCTCATAAATTCCGTTCCCAATCCCACACTTTTAGACAATAAAGAGGCGCAAGAGTTGGCCGGATGGCGCTTTTCGGAAGATGAAATTGCTGCCCGAAATTTCCAGTTCGATACCCTGCCCGAATCGTTGGTGAGTGAATCGTGCGATTTAAAGCTATTTGGTGAGAGTTATACCATCTTTTGGATTGCCGAACCCAATGAAACGTGGGTAATTGATGCGATTTTGCCGCATTTCGAAACAACCGATAACACCCCAATCGCTGCACCGCTCATTCAGCGCGTGTGGAATGAAACGATTAATCGGATTTTCTTTATGAAACGCGAGCAGAACGCGCTCGACCTGCATCTGTTGTATGAAGAATTAATCGAGAATCTGATTGCGCGCATCAATGCCCTTCCAAATGCACCAGTTCCCGAAGCTTGGGATATATTAAACGAAGATCCGTTTTGGGATGAAGCTTAACCGGGCTTCGCTTCAGGAAATTCTTTTTGAGAAAGCCGATTTGTACAACCGGCCAACGTTTATCGAAGCCGACCCGATTTCGATTCCGCATTTGTTCACTACGTCTGCCGATATAGAAATTGCAGGATTCTTAACTGCTACCATTGCTTGGGGGCAACGCAAATCCCTCATTCAAAATGCCCGCGAACTGATGCGGCGCATGGATTTCGCTCCTTACGATTTTATTGTTCATCATACATATAAAGAGCGCGTTCGGTTTGGCAGTTTTGTTCACCGCACATTTAACGGCGAAGATGCCCAGTTTTTTCTTGAGCGCCTGCAGAAGCTTTTTCTGAAACACCACAGCCTCGAGCCCTTATTTTATTCAGAAACACGTGCGGTATTCGATGGAATAGCGCAGTTTCGTCGGGCTTTTTTGAGCGATGATGCGCCAGCGCGCCATGGAAAGCATGTTGCAAACCCTGCTTCAGGTTCGGCGGCGAAACGCATCAACATGTTTCTGCGCTGGATGGTTCGAAACGACAAGCGCGGAGTTGATTTTGGCATCTGGAAAACGCTTCGGCCGGCCGATTTGCAGATTCCGCTCGATGTACATTCGGGACGTGTAGCACGCAAGCTCGGTCTTCTGGAGCGCACACAGGATGACTGGCGTGCTGTTGAGGAGCTAACGGCAGCTTTACGCACATTCGATGCTGCCGATCCGGTTCGGTTCGATTATGCCCTTTTCGGGATGGGCGTTAACGAACGATCGAACTTTAGCGAACCACGCTGAGACGCGAAACCATGCTGTATTTCTTGCCTTTCAGCACCGCATAGTATTTACCATCGGGAATATTCTGCAAGTCGACACGAATGGTCTCCTTCTTCCCTACCCGACCAACCATGTGCTCGAACACTTGATTACCTTTAACATCTTGCACCTGGAAACGCAGTTTGCGTTCGCGTTTCGGGAGGTTGAGTTTAATGTCGGTTTCGAGTTTGTTGTTGCGTGGAAATACAATGAAGTGTTCCATCTCTTCGAGTTCGAGGGGTTTGCGGCTATCGACAACATTTATTTCAATCTGCTTCTTGGCCGATTGCGATGCGTTGGCGGCAATGAGTGTAACTTTATATTTACCCGGTCTTGTAAATTGGTGTTTAACGTGTTGTAAGCCACTGGTAACTTTTCCGTCACCAAACTTCCAAACAAACTGATCGGCCCAACCCGTACGCGCCGAAAATTCGACCTCTTGTTCCTGACCGAGATCGACATATACAGCCGATGATTTAATTTCCAGATCGCGTCCGTTGTATTCGTTTACGCGTGCGCTTTCGTAGTCGGCGGTTAGTTCTCCGAGAAAATCATCGGGTGAACTTTCGTAGGCCATGGCTTCTCCTTGCGGAACCTGAGCCTGAGAATTGATGTTTGATCCAAGCAGCAAAAACATTGCTGCAACGAAGGGATGTAAGTGTGTTTTCATGATGAACATTTTTTATGCTCATCAAACCTACGTTCGTTGCTAAGCGTGTAAAATCAAGGAAATCAACGCATTTGGAGGATGTAAGAAAAATCAGATGGCTGAATCGAATTTTTGTGATAGATCTTGTTATAAAATTGATTTTTTGATAGTTACGAATAATTAAAATTTTCAAGTCGAACAGAATCGAGATTTTTCGCCCTATGCATTTTTTTGTAACCCTTGAAGGTTACATCAATCTTTTAAAAATTTGTGGATGACTGATTTCCTTGTGAAAGTCAAATTTGAAATCTAACACAAAAAATATGGCTTTTCGTGGTGTGCGATTTCAGATTGAAATGCAGTTTAAATACCACAACGTTTCTATCTAATCCCAAGGATTTAAATCCCGGTCTTGGGCCGAAATCCAAACCCCGATTAAATCCCGTTTTTATTTCCTACAATCATAGAAATTGACTTAAAATGCCGATCCCGAATAGATTTTTCGAAATTCGATTTTGAACGCCAATGCCCTACCCAAAACATAACCCCGCCAGGGATTGCAGGGAAAGCTCGGATTGCTTCACAGCAGCAAGAGGCAGGAGGACTTGAACCGGAAAGCCTGCTCGTGGCGGCACAATTAAAAATCTATTTCAAATTGATAATGTGCGTTTTGCGTTCGATTGCGTTGGGGTCCGCCACTCCTCCTCCCCATACGGCAAAGTTACGATTCGAGCGCCACACTAGTCGTATATAAACGTTTAAAAACGGATAGTCGCAACCTTTTGTCTTTCAATATTTTAAAAAAGCAGCGACCTGGCTTTTGTCTGAATCATTTACAGCCTTTATCACCAATGCTTTGATTAACAAGCATTCCAATGCAATATGACAAAGACCTGAGCCAAATTAAATTTTACAAACACGACTGTTCATTTCCCCGTTAATAAAAGGTACTTTGAATGTGATTCGCTTTTTCGGAACTTTAAGTAGGGCGGGGACACGTGTCTCCCATATTCTGAAATTTCACAAACACTTTGCAGATCCGCTGCCTCCGCCGATTCACGCGTACTTTGAAACTTACCCGAGTTATGCAATAGAATCGCACAATTTGCCACAAGGGCCGAATGAATCTATGATTTTCCCGTGATTATTCCGGATGCCTGCCTAAATATCTATCGCCCCATACCTTAACACATTTAATTCTAAGGCATTATCAGAGATTAACCTGAATTGTTCACTAATGGAGAACGATTATCGCAATGCTTAACTGCATGAAATCTTGCAGCGATAACACGTTTAATGTAGACTTCTTTAAATGTACAGAAACTAAATGGGTTTGCGGATATGAACCACTCACGCAAAAGGGTGAGCCTGTACCAATCGTTTTAGTCCCCAGTTTCCGCAAGCTTTAGGGATTTTCAAATAGCGATGCTCAAAATTTAGGCTAACTCAAAACCGAATATCCTTAACCACCCATTGCAGTGTTGTCTTGCCGTTCCAATGGTTTTCCTCGATTGCATAGCATACATCGGCCGAAAGACCCATGGAGAAAGACGGAAGCAATTCGCCCATGTTAAAGGCTATGGCGTCGAAATACGGCTGACCGGCTTTACCGAGACGCAGCTTGAGGTGATTAGTACCCACAATACGCGCCGATCCGTCGTCGAATAAACCGCGTGAAAGGAATACCGGTGTCATGTTGCCCGGCCCAAAAGGCGCAAGCTGTTTCATTACACGGTAAAATTTGGGCGTAATGTCGACAGGTTCAATTTCGAGATCAATCTCCACAACCGGAATTTTCTGCTCGGGCTTTATGGTTGTTGCTACAACCTGTTCGAATCGAATGCTGAATTCTTCGAAGTGCTCGGGCTTCATTGTAAGTCCAGCTGCATATTTATGTCCACCGAATTGCTCGAGCAAATCGCCGCAGGCCGCAATGGCTTCATGTATATCGAAATCGCGCACCGAACGGGCACTTCCGGTAATCTTTCCGTTCGATTCGGTAAGAACTAGCGTAGGACGGTAGTATTGCTCCATTACACGTGAAGCCACGATACCAACTACGCCCTTGTGCCAGTGCGGTTGGTAGAGTATATTGGCGTGGGTGTCGGGATTGTTTTCGAGAATCGTAAGCGCCTCGGCTGTAATCTGCTGATCGAGTGTGCGTCGGGTGGCATTATTCTGATGAATGTAAAACACCGCTTCGCTCGCATCCTGCAGATTTTCGGAAAGCAGAAGCCCAACTGCTTTCTTTCCATGATCGATACGTCCGGCTGCGTTGATACGTGGCGCGGCGGTAAACACAAGATCGGTGATGGTTAGCTCTTTCTGCGTTGCACGTTGACCCGAATCTCCGCTCAAATCTTTAGAAGAAACCAATAAGGCCTTTAAACCCGGGCGTGGACTGTGGTTAATCTTCTGCATACCATGAAAGGCCAGTATGCGGTTTTCGCCTGTGATAGGAACGATATCGGCAGCGATTGAAGTTGCTACGAGGTCGAGCAAATCGCAGGGGTCAGGTAATGAGGGATTTCGTTGGTGCAGGGCCTGCATGAGTTTGAATCCGATGCCGCAGCCCGAAAGTTCTTTATATGGATAGGTGCAATCGCTCTGTTTGGGATCCAGCACCGCATAAGCCTCGGGCAAAAGCGCTCCGGGCAGGTGATGATCACAAATGATGAAATCGATGCGCTTTTCGAGTGCATAATTCACTTTATCAACCGAACGAATTCCGCAGTCGAGCGCAATAATTAAGCTGCATCCTGCTTCTTCGGCAACATCAATTCCTTTGAACGAAATGCCGTATCCTTCGCTATACCGATCGGGTATGTAGTAACAGATGCGGTCTTCGCCAAAAATCGGCTTCAGGTAGGCAAAGACTAAGGCAACGGCTGTGGTTCCATCCACATCGTAATCGCCATAAATCATAATGCGTTCATTTGAAGCCTCAGCTGCAATAATGCGCTCAACCGCCTTTTCCATATCCTTCATCAGGAATGGATTATGCAAATTGGTCAATTCGGGACGAAAAAATGCTTTGGCTTCATCAAAGGTTGACACCCCGCGCTGAACGAGTAAAGTCGCAATTTTCAAATCAACGCTGAGCGCTTCAGAAAGTGCCTGAACTATTGGCAACGCAGGTGCTTCTGAAAAAAGCCAAGTAGATTGATTTGCTTTTAATGCCGGCATGTTTGATTTATTGGAACATGCAAGATAAGGCTGTAATGCTGATTTCTTTTCAGAAATACGTAATAATTTATTCACAATTCAGCATGCTTTTGACAGGGCAATTAAACTTTTACGACAGCAAACAATCGGCAAAGATTTCGGTTATTTGAACCATGAAACAAGCGATTGTCATTGGATCGGGCATTGGTGGTATAGCTTCTGCTTTGCGCTTGCGGGCCAAAGGGTACGATGTTTCTGTTTTCGAAAAAAATGCCTACACAGGCGGGAAATTATCTGAAATCCGTCTTGGATCTTACCGTTATGATGCCGGTCCATCGCTGTTCACACTGCCCGAGCAGGTCGATGAACTATTTTACTTGTTCGGCGAAAATCCGCGCGAGCACTTTAATTACAAACAACTCGATACGGTTTGCAATTACTTTTGGGATGATGGCAGCCGTTTAAATGCATCCGGAAACACAGAAAAATTCGCACATGAAGCAGCACGCGTTTGTGGTGGTGATGAAAAAAGTATCTGCCGGTATTTGAAAAAAAGTAGATTTATTTACGAAACTACGGCACCCGTTTTTCTCGATCAGTCGCTACACAAACTTAGAAATTACCTCAATATTAAGACGCTCAAAGGGGTTTTGCGCATGCCGTTGCTGGGTATTTTTGGGAAACTGCACAATGCCAATTCGAAACAATTGCAAAACGATAAATTGGTTCAACTTTTCAACCGCTACGCAACGTATAATGGATCAGATCCATACCGAGCGCCGGCTGTTTTGCAAAGTATTCCGCATCTCGAATTTCATACCGGCGCATGGCTGCCCGAGGGAGGCATGCAGTCGATATCTAAATCGTTAACGGAATTGGCGTTGCGCCGCGGAATTCGGTTCAAACTGTCGGCAGAAGTTGCAAAAATTGGTGTTGAACAAAAACGTGTTACCGGTATTGAAGCCAATGGAGAATTTCATCCGGCCGATGTTGTGCTCTGTAATTCGGATGTATTTACGGCTTACCGCAGTTTATTGCGCGAATTCAAAGCGCCCGAGCGCATTTTACGGCAAGAACGTTCGAGCTCGGCTCTGATATTTTACTGGGGCATTCGCAAAAAGTTCGATGCGCTCGATGTGCACAATATCTTTTTCAGTTCCGATTACAAAGCAGAATTCCACCTCTTATTCGAAGGAAAAACAGTGAGCCATGATCCAACTGTTTACATACACATTACATCGATTCACGAAAAACAGGATGCTCCCGAAGGCTGCGCAAATTGGTTTGTAATGGTAAATGTTCCGGGCGATACAGGACAGGATTGGGAAAAACTGCGGACCGAAATACGAAAATCGATCCTGCAAAAACTGGAACGAAACTTAGGTGAGGCCATTGAGCCTTTGATCGAAGTCGAAGATTACCTCGATCCGCCACGAATTGCGGCACGCACCTTTTCGCATCAAGGTTCGCTATACGGGGCCAGCTCGAATTCGATGTTCGCGGCATTTCTACGGCATGCCAATTACAGCAGTTCGATTAAAAATCTCTGGTTTTGTGGAGGGAGCGTACATCCCGGTGGAGGCATTCCACTTTGCCTGAAATCTGCTAAAATTGCAGCCTCAATGATACCCAAAGCAAACGATGAAAATCTTATTCAGCGGTAAAATTCCGATTCTCGTTATTGTAATTCTGCATCTGGTAGGAATTGCCGGAATGTTGAGTCAGCACAAAGCATTTTTCAATAATCTGAGTGCGTTTCATCTTGTAATTTGCTTCATCTTTTTGGCAGGCAGTATGAAGAAAAAGGATGCCGGATTTGTCGCCACTTTTCTTTCGTGCTATATAATCGGATTTGCAGCCGAGTGGATTGGGGTTCACACCGGCTATTTATTTGGAAATTACAGTTACGGAAGTGTGCTCGGACCGAAACTCGATGCGATTCCTTTGTTAATTGGTATCAACTGGTATTTATTGGCCATTAGTTCGCATTGGCTGGTTTCTAAATTCAAGCAAAACCTTGGCTTATCGGTTGTACTGGCGGCCGCATTGATGACAGGCATCGATGTGCTAATCGAACCGGTTGCTGTTGATCTAGGTTTCTGGAGCTGGCAAGGTGCTGAAATCCCTTGGACCAATTACCTGTGTTGGTTTCTGGTTTCATTGCCCATGCAGTGGATTTGTTTTAGCTGGCACAAAGAAAACAATCTGCTTGCAGGATGGTTATTGTTGATGCAATTGCTTTTTTTCGGAATTTTACATTATAACATCGTATGCACTGGATGCTTGCAGTTTCAATTGTTTTAGCCACATTTTGTGTGATGGAATTCATGGCATGGGCAACACATAAGTATGTGATGCATGGCCTTTTGTGGGTACTTCACCGCGACCATCACGAACCACACAACCATATTTTTGAGCGCAATGATGCGTTCTTTCTGATTTTCGCTGTACCCAGCTGGTTGTGCATTATGTTTGGGATGATGGCCGGCAATGATTTTAGGTTATTCATCGGAATTGGCATCGCAGTTTATGGGTTTGCCTATTTCCTGGTGCACGAGGTGTTTATTCATCAACGATTGCCATTCTTTAAACGCAGTGACAACTGGTATTTGCGGGCCATTCGTAAAGCACACAAGGTGCATCATAAAAATCACGGCAAAGAAGATGGTGAGTCGTTTGGAATGTTGCTGGTTGCGATGAAATACTTTAAGGAGCAGCGCAGTGTTTCCCGATAAATACACCTATCTGGCACTGATGCTGGGTAGTTTGGCCTATCCACTGGCGCAAAGTTTCGAGCATCGAATTAAAATGTTCAGGCGATGGAAATCCATGTTGCTGGCAATCGTAATTACAGCGCTTGTTTTCACTATTTGGGATGTGTATTTTACCATAAATGGCGTTTGGTCGTTCAGCGAAACCCATACCCTGCCCTACCGCTTCATTTATATGCCCTTAGAGGAATGGTCGTTTTTCTTTGTGATTCCGTATTGCTGTTTCTTCGTGTATTTTGTGGCTAATTATTACATCAAACGAAATCCTTTTGAAAAGTATCAATTTAGGATTGCCCGCCTGCTTGGTATTGCATTGTTAATCTGCGGCCTAATTTTTCACCAACTCGTTTATACAGCTGTTGCGACAATCGGAGCCGGGGCATTGTTGCTGTACCTGAGTTTTATTCCACGAGCTACCTTTTTAGGACGATTTTTTCTGGGTTATCTGTTTTGCCTGATTCCTTTTGTGTTGGTAAACGGCCAACTAACCTGTATTCCGGTAGTGCTTTACAACAACGAAGAAAATACCGGTATTCGAATCTTCATCGAGGGCATTGCCAACATTCCAATTGAAGACTTGGCGTATAATTTACTGATGCTGCTGATGAATGTGAGCATTTATGAATTTATCTCATCGAAGGTGCTAAATAAATAAATCACTACATTTGAATCCATTCAACTAAATTCATGAAAGTTAAATTCCTGTTTTACGCCGCATTGGTTCTCTTTATGGTTGCATCCTGCAAGAGACTCGACAAACTCATAAGTTTTACGCTCGAAACCAACGACAGAATGGTTCTTCCAATCGTGAGCGATACTGTTTTGTATGATTCGATTCCTGATAACGATGTTATCAGCGTTTTTAGTGCTGACTATACATTCAGCGACTATGAAAAATTTGAAACGAATAAATGTACACCCCAATCTGTAGAGGATGTAGAAAAATGGAATACTGCAGAAACCCAAAATGGAAGTCCGATAACAATGACCGTTGAAATCGATTCCGGAGCTAACTCATTCTCTTTCATGCGAAATTTAAGGGTGTTTCTTGTTTCGTCAAATGGTTTGTACCAAGAACGAGAACTCATTTCAGAAGATTTCCCTGACCAGGTTTCCAATCGGATTGTTTTTTCGGATATGTTGGCGGAGAATGATTTCTTTTTACAGGCAATACAAAAAGATGGGTACAAATTTCGCACAGAATATAAATTAATCAGCGCAATGCCCGATACAGTTAAACTGAATTACACAATGAAATTCAGGATTAAGGCAATGCCGGTCGATTAACTTGCAGCAGATAATTTAATGCAGATTAATGGCATTCCACTCGTTAGTATTATTGTTCCTTGCTTCAATTACGGTCATTTAGTAGGGGAAACATTGGAGTCTTTGCAAAAGCAAACACTTGAGAATTGGGAGTGTATTGTTGTTGACGATGGTTCGTCTGACAACACTAAAGAAATTGTCTCCAAATACACATCAAAAGATAAGCGATACAGCTATATTTATCAAAAAAATGCAGGATTATCAGCAGCCAGAAACACAGGTATAAAAGCGGCTAAAGGGGAATTTATTCAGCTTTTAGATGCAGATGACTTTATTGCTGAAAATAAACTGAACGAACAAATAAAATTATTTAGAGAAAACAATAGCGTTTCTATTGTGTATGGAGAACTTCGCTATTTCAATTCAAACAATCCAACTGAACTATATTATACTTTAAATGGAGGAACAGAATCATGGATGAAGACTTACACAAGCCATGAAGAATTTACGGAACATTTGATTCAAAACAATCTTTTTGCTGTCAATTGTGCTGTTTTTCGTAAGTCAATACTCAAAGATTGTGGATATTTTAACACCGAATTAAAGTCGGTCGAAGATTGGGAATTTTGGGTAAGGTGTGCTATACTTGAAGAGCATTTTTTATTCGATGGTCGATTGGATTCTATTGCATTGGTTCGTATTCATGAAACAAGCATGAGTCAAAACAATCAAAGAATGTACGAAGCCTCGATTGCGGCAAGAATGTTTTTACAAAAACATATTTCCTCAAGCAAACTTTCCAATAGATCAAAATTAATGAAAATCAATAAAGTCCAATTGAATTTCCTGCATCGAGAAATGTATGAATTATATTCAAGTCAACAAGATAAAGTAAAAAGAATGAAGCACCTTTTTCGTGGATATTCGCTAGTAAAAAGCTGGAGATTTATACTAAAAGAAATAATTAGTTCATTCTAAACTAAAAAAAAAATAGGATATTCCTCAAAATTTAACACGCCTTCGATAAGTTACAAAATTTTAACTACTTTTGAAATGTCTCTAAAAATCGGGTATCATGATTTTAAAATCAATAAAAAATAAGTTAAGGCATAAATTGGAGTTAATTATTACAGATAAAATTAATCAATCAAAAAAATTAGATGCAGAAACTTTTGAAAACTGGATATACAAATGGTTATATTTTCAGAATTACGAATACGTAAAATCGTACACGCCACAAAACACCTATTTTGAATTCGGAACTGGCTGGGGTGGAACTTTATCAGGTTTTCTTAGAGCATGTAATCGGCTCGTTGTTGATTACAATTTTGATATTTCCAAAATTAAAATAGTTCTATTTGATTCATTTAAAGGACTACCTGAAGAAAAAGGCCCTTCAGATGTAAATCCAATTTGGGGCAAGGGTGAATTTGCTTACTCTAGAGATTACATTACGGACATTATTAAAAAGCATAACTTCCCGCTAGAAAACGTAACATTTATTGAAGGTTATTTTGAAAATTCATTAAACGCAGAGAATTTTGAAAAAATAAAAAAATTACCAAGTCCATCAATTATAACTATGGATGTAGATTATTACAGCTCTACAATCATGGCTCTTGAATACATTCGATCCTTGCTAAAAAGCGGCGCAGTTTTTTATTTTGATGATTTATATTCATTTCACCTGCATCCTCAGATGGGACAAGTGAAAGCAATTGATGAATTTAATCAAAAAAATGAGGGTACTTTAAATCCCCTAGT
>CANMGM010000039.1 GCA_947497195.1 Bacteroidota bacterium | reverse complement strand
GGCACCGTATTCTTCCGAAAAATCGCGGTCACGAAAATCCGAAACAGTGATGATGTTATTTAAGCCCTCGGCTTCGCAAAAACGTTTGAGCGCCAATGGTATATCTTTCGAAATTACCAATCCTACAACACCTTCCTTCGCATTGAGGCGCTCGTTGAATGCACGACTCTCGTTTTGGCAAACGCCGGTTTCGATGCTGGGAATACTGATAATCACTTTTATTTTTCCTTCGAAATCGTACATCGAAGCCTCCGAAAGGTCAGTTTTTACAAACGTAAAATCGGCTGCATTCTCGTTTACTTCGGGTAAATCGTCTATTAAATCAACAGGATTGCCTCCCATAGAGGTAGTGTTAAGTGGCATGGAAATTAAATTTTGTGCAAACCTAATAAATTATTGTGCATGCTTAAATTTCATCGCATATCAATTTTTGAATAGATGACCTATTCGTTTGTATGCAAATCCAACTTATGCCGTAGCATTCGAGCCAAATTCCATCAAGTACGATTTTATAAACGGATCGAGTTCGCCATCCATCACACCTTGAACATCCGATGTTTCTAAATCGGTTCGAAGGTCTTTAACCAGTTTATACGGGTGAAACACGTAATTGCGGATTTGCGAACCCCACTCGATTTTCTTCTTTGAGCCTTCGATGGCAGCGGTGCTTTCTTGCCGCTTGCGCAATTCGATTTCGTACAACTGCGACTTCAACAACTGCATAGCTTTATCCTTGTTTTGCAGCTGCGAGCGGCTCTCCTGATTCTTAATTATAATTCCCGATGGCTTATGGAAAAGTCGCACAGCCGTTTCTACCTTATTAACGTTCTGCCCACCGGCTCCACCAGCTCGAAAGGTATCCCATTCGATATCAGCCGGGTTTATCTGAATATCAATTGTATCGTCGATAAGCGGATAGGCATACACCGAAGCAAATGAGGTATGCCTGCGCGCGTTGGAATCGAAAGGCGATATCCGCACCAATCGATGTACACCGCTTTCGCCTTTCAAATAACCAAAGGCAAACTCGCCATCTATCTGAATGGTAACCGATTTAATTCCAGCCACGTCACCGTCCTGAAAATCTACTTCCGTAATTTTAAATTTATGTTTATCGGCCCACATTTTATACATCCTAAAAAGCATCGAAGCCCAATCGCAGCTTTCGGTTCCGCCTGCACCCGAGTTAATGGTGAGAACACAACTCAAATTATCTTCCTTGCCCGATAGCATGTTTTTGAATTCCAGCTCTTCGAGATCGTTTACAACAATTGCATATTGCTGGTCGAGCTCCTCTTCGGTAGCTCCGCCTTCTTTGAAAAAATCGAGCAGCACCTTTAAATCATCAAGTCCTGATTCGATCTTGCGAAAGGCATCGGTCCACACTTTCTTATCGCGAATCTGCTTGAGTTTCTTCTCGGCTTTATCGGGTTCGTCCCAAAAGCCGGGAGCAGTGGTTTCGCGTTCTTCGAATTCGATTTCGGCTAATTTACGGGCGACGTCAAAGATGCCTCCTTAACGCATCCAGGCGATCATCCAGTGACGTAATTTGGTCGGGTTGGATCATAACGGCGGCAAACTTACAAAATTCGGCGCGGTTCCAGATATCGATGTCGTTGATCTTCCCTTCAAAGAAAATCTCAGGACTATTATTCTGATAAATTTGAAGACATCCCAGAAAAATATTTTGATTATTTTGAACATAGTCTCCAGTAGATGAATCCGTTAATGTTCCATTATAGAATAGTTTTAATTTTTTATTAGAGTAGGAAACGGAGATAATGTTGCCAGTTAATTTGATCAATATTTTCTCTAGAAACAATTTGATCTCCAGTTGTATTCCAAAAGCCAGACACAATTTTATTTGGAGTATTATCCGTTCTAATAACGAAACCTGATACTCCATAATTTTGGCTAAATGTCGAAAGTATTTCGGAGCTAAATTATTATCGTATATTAATATTGCAAGGCTACGCCGCTTATCTTTTTAGAGTTGGTAGAAGAGCCTCAGCCCGTGTTTCTTTTGCCCTCGCACTGAAGCGAGAGGTTTGAGGCGATAAGCGAACGCAGGCTTCACCCACAATTTCCAATTGCCTCAAGAAGGGAGTTGATTAATCCACCTGCCAACACGCTCCGTATTTTGTAAATTCATGCAGTTAAAATGCTTTTTCGGGCATTGGGAGAAGCCGATCTTGGAACATGGCCGACAGTGCAAATCGCCAACTTCCGAATTAAAAAAAGCAGCATCGGGTTTCGGCAAATACGGACCCATGCCAAAATCCGGAACAGTATTTCCCCAGATTACGGCTATTGGTTTGTTGAATGCGGAAGCAATATGCATCATGCCGGTATCGGGTGTTAATACCGCTCGCGCGTTTTTAAGCAATATGGCCGATTCGCCAATGGTTGTTTTTCCACACATGCTCATGCTTCGCTCAGCGAAAAAGCCCTGAAGACTCTCGCCCAATTCTCTCTCTTTGGTACCGCCAATGAACAAAAGATTGCCTTGAATTCCGGCACAAAAATCACGCAGTTTACCCTCAGGAATGCTTTTAGTTCCCTGGAGTGCCCCACAAACTATTGCCGTATAGTTTTGCAGAAAATAGGACGGAAGCAAGTCAGTAATTGCCTCATCAGCAAGGGTTGGATAAAAGTCTATTCCACCGCCGTCGTTTTTTACCCCCAAATCTTTAACAGCATCAAAATAGCGATCAACCACATGAATTTTCGGTAAGCGATTTATACGAAAACGAACCAGTAAATATTTGCCGACATTTAGCTTGTAAAATGAGGATCCTGGAGTATTTAATGCCATCTTTACTCTAAACGACCTGAGGTTGTTGTGTAAATCGACGATGTAATCAAAGCCCTCCTTCTTAAGCTTTTTTAATACGCCATCTTCCCAAAACCAGATTTTTGAAATATGAGGATTGTTTTGAATTACAGGGGCAAAAGATGGTTTAACCAGGATGTGGATTTCGGCGTTTTCAAGCTGATTGGAAAGGCAACGGATAACCGGAGTAGTTAAGACGATATCGCCAATAGAGCTAAAACGAATTACCAAAATTTTCACCCAGCGAATTTAGGCAAATCACCCTCATTCGACTCGGGTTATTTCCGCTTCAGTACGTGGCAATAAAAAAGGCGCCTCATCAGAAGCGCCTCAAAAAATTATCTAATGCAATTCTTTATTCTGCTAGTACAATTACCTTGTTGTTCAGAACCTCGACAACGCCACCGTTAACAGGGAATGTTTGATCCTTAGATGCGTTATCGGTAATTTTTATTTCTCCCTTTTTCAAAGCCGAAATCAATGGAGCGTGTTTGTCGAGAATCCCAAACGAACCGTCGATGCCCGGTAAAATGATTGATTTTACCTCGCCTTCGAAGAGTTTCTTATCCGGGCTGATTATTTCTAATATCATAGGTCGCTTATTGTGCAGCTTCTGCAATCAGTTTCTTCCCTTTCTCTATCGCCTCTTCGATTGTTCCAACAAGGTTGAATGCCGCTTCCGGATATTCATCCACAGCGCCATCCATAATCATGTTAAAGCCCTTGATGGTATCTTCAATCGAAACGAATTTACCTTCCAATCCGGTAAACTGCTGAGCAACGAAGAATGGCTGCGAAAGGAAACGCTGAACACGACGTGCACGGCTAACTACGAGCTTATCTTCTTCAGAAAGTTCGTCCATACCAAGGATAGCGATAATGTCCTGCAATTCTTTGTAGCGCTGAAGAATCATTTTTACACGCTGCGCACAATCGTAATGGGCATCGCCTACGATATCGCGGGTAAGAATTCGTGATGTAGAATCCAAGGGATCAACCGCAGGATAAATACCCAACTCGGCAATTTTACGGCTCAATACCGTGGTTGCATCCAAGTGGGCAAATGTTGTAGCCGGAGCAGGGTCGGTTAAGTCATCGGCCGGAACGTATACCGCCTGAACCGATGTAATTGAACCATTTTTCGTGGAGGTAATGCGTTCCTGCATCAGACCCATCTCGGTAGCAAGAGTAGGTTGGTAACCCACCGCAGATGGCATACGGCCAAGTAGTGCCGATACCTCAGAACCTGCCTGCGTAAAGCGGAAGATATTGTCGATGAAGAAAAGAATGTCTTTACCTGCAGATCCAGCTGAGGCACTTCCACCATCGCGGAAATACTCGGCCATGGTTAATCCCGAAAGGGCAACACGCGCACGCGCTCCAGGAGGTTCGTTCATCTGACCAAACACAAACGTAGCCTGCGATTCTTTCAACTGTTCTTTATCGACCTTGCTCAAATCCCAGCCGCCATTATGCAACGATTCTTCGAATTCTTTGCCATATTTCACGATGCCCGATTCGATCATCTCGCGCAATAAGTCGTTTCCTTCGCGAGTACGCTCACCCACACCGGCAAACACCGAATATCCATCGTAGCCTTTTGCGATGTTATTAATCAACTCCTGAATCAATACCGTTTTTCCTACACCGGCACCACCGAAGAGACCAATTTTACCTCCTTTTGAGTAAGGCTCGATAAGGTCGATTACTTTAATACCAGTGAATAACACTTCAGATGAAGTAGATAAATCTTCGAATTTTGGTGGATCGCGGTGAATCGAGTAGCCGCCTTCGTTGCTTACAGGTCCTATTCCATCAATTGCCTCACCAACAACGTTGAAAAGACGGCCTTTAATCTGGTCGCCAATCGGCATAGTAATCGGTTTTCCTGTTGCAACAACATCCATTCCGCGACGTAAACCGTCTGAAGAGTCCATTGAAATTGCACGAATGGTGTCTTCACCAATGTGCTGCTGGCACTCCAACACGATTATCTGTCCGTTTTCGCGCTTAATCTCAAGCGCGTCGAGAATGTTAGGAAGTTTGTTGTTTTCGGTGTTGAACCGAACGTCGATTACAGGACCAATTACCTGTACAATTTTACCAATGCTTTGGGCCATAGATTTTGTAGAATTAAGGGGCTGAAATTGCTTCCGAATCCGCGCGCAAAAGTAAGCATATTTTTGATTGAAAATAAAAGTTTGTAAAATCTGAAATCGGATATAGATTCTGGTTGATTGGATGGTCTTTCGTGGTCATGAGTAAAGCTTGATTTCGATTCTTGTACTGTTTTTTCCTTGGATAATGATTAGGTTTGCGCCTGTGAAAGTCCATTTCGGTAAATTTTCCCCAAACCGCCCTAAAAATCCAGTCGTTACCACGGGAACTTTTGATGGTGTGCACCTCGGACATCAGCAGATTATTGACCGACTCATACGTTCGGCAAAGGAGAATCAGGGCGAAAGCGTTGTTGTTACGTTCGATCCGCATCCGCGCAGCGTTCTTTTTCCGAACGACTCAAGTCTGAAGCTGCTGCAATCGGTCGAAGAAAAAGCCGAACGGTTGTCTGCGCTTGGTGTTGATCATTTACTCGTTATTCCCTTCGACAAAGCATTTGCAGAAATGTCGGCCGATGATTACATCCGTAAAATAATTGTCGACCTAATTGGCGCATCAAAGCTGGTAATTGGTTACGACCATCAGTTCGGAAAAAACAGGGAAGGCTCCTTCCTCAAATTGAAGCAAATGGCAATGGTTTACGGATTTGAAGTTGAGGAAATTCCTGCCCGCATCATCGATCAGGTTACCATTTCATCATCGCGTATTCGCAAAGCCTTAACAGCGGGCGACCTCGAAACAGCCAATGCATTCCTGGGTTATCCTTACACATTGAGTGGAAAGGTCGTGCATGGAAACGCACTTGGAAGAACCATCGGCTTCCCGACCGCCAACATAGAAATTTCGCACCCCTTGAAATTAATTCCGGCTTCGGGCGTTTATACCGTTAAAGTTTCTGTTAATGGATCAGCATATCAGGCCATGATGAATATTGGGTACCGACCTACAATGCATGTTGAGCAAGAATTAACACTTGAGGTTCATCTGCTCGGTTTTACCGGCGATTTGTACGGACAGCATCTAAGCGTTTCATGTTTTAAACGCCTACGCGATGAGAAAAAATTTGACGATATTGCTGCATTGAAGAATCAATTGCTTCTCGATAAAAAACAGGTGGAAGATTTTTTTAAGGTGTAATGTCGGCTAGGATTTTAATTATAGCATTTTTTTTATGCTCGTCGGCACAATGGCTCGATGGGCAGCCCGACTATACGCTTAAATTAAAGTGCTTCACATCAATCGAAAAGGCTCTCGAAATGCCCGATTCGGTGGTTTGCTTAAAATTAAGACGAAAAGGCCTCACCGAATTTCCAACCGAGATTTTCAGATTCAAGAATCTACGACAGCTCGATTTGGGCAACAACAAAATCACTGCAATACCCGACAATATTGGTGAGTTGAATAAGCTTGAGGTACTTAACCTCGAACGCAATAGACTTGTAACGCTGTCGAAATCGATAGGCGATTTACAGGCATTGCGTTATCTCGATTTGGGAATGAATTCTGTTCAGGCATTGCCCTTTGAAATCGGCAAACTTAGCAATCTTGAGTTTCTGCAGATTTGGGCGAACGAAGTTACGGCACTACCCCGGAGTATGGAAAAACTTCACAAATTGCGTTGGCTCGATATGCGTACGATTTTATTAACAGCATCCGAACGTGAAGACATCACGGATATGTTTCCGGATGCAACAATTCTACTATCGCCAGATTGCAATTGCGGTAGGTAATTAAGCTGCACGCAGATGCGAAAGCTTCAGTTTGTTGAAGCGCTCGCGGGCAAACTCAAGTGTTACCGTAAATTCACGCACTTCTTCCTGAGAAGGCAACTCGAACATTACATCCGTTAAAATTCCTTCGCAGATAGACCGCAAGCCGCGTGCGCCCAGTTTATACTCGATTGCTTTTGATACAATAAAGTCGAGGACTCCTTCACCAAAGTGTAGGGCAACATGATCAATTGCAAATAACTTCTGGTATTGTTTGATGAGCGCGTTTTTCGGTTCGGTAAGAATACGTTTCAGCGATTCGGCATCGAGCGGATTCAAATGCGAAACTACCGGCAAGCGACCAATTAACTCCGGAATAAGTCCGAAACTTTTCAGGTCTTGCGAGTTCACATACTGCAACATATTCTCTTTATCGATGGCTTCGCGCTCGGTAGAAGAGGAATAGCCAATGGTTTGACTCTGCATCCGACGAGCAATCTTCTTATCAATTCCATCAAATGCTCCGCCGCAGATAAATAGGATGTTGCGTGTATCGATGGCCACCATTTTCTGTTCCGGATGCTTTCTTCCGCCTTGAGGCGGCACATTCACCACTGCACCTTCAAGCAGCTTGAGCAGGCCTTGCTGAACGCCTTCGCCCGAAACATCGCGGGTTATGGATGGATTATCGCTTTTCCGGGCAATTTTATCAACTTCATCAATAAAAACAATTCCGCGCTGAGCCGCATCTACATTGTAATCGGCAGCCTGAAGCAAACGCGCAAGAATACTTTCTACGTCTTCGCCCACATAGCCCGCTTCTGTTAGAACGGTAGCATCCGCAATACAAAACGGAACGTTGAGTATTTTGGAAATCGTTTTGGCCAAAAGCGTTTTCCCGGTTCCGGTTTCGCCTATGAGGATTATGTTCGATTTTTCGATTTCGGTATCATCATCCTTTTTCAGCGATTTCTGGGTTAAGCGCTTGTAATGGTTGTAAACGGCAACAGAAAGTACGCGCTTGGCGTCGTTCTGACCAATTACATATTCATCGAGATGATTTTTTATTTCCAATGGCTTCAACAGATTGATGTCTGCCTTGAAACTACCCCCACTTCGTTCAGCAAGTTCGTCAATAACGATGGTGTGTGCCTGGGTAACGCACATATCGCAGATGAAGGCATCAAGCCCTGCAATAAGAATGGCTGTTTCTTTCTTACTGCGCCCGCAAAACGAGCATTTTTCTTTGACTTTATCCATTACTTGGTATTGCGCACAAGGATTTCGTCAATCATTCCATATTCCTTCGCTTCTTCGGCCGTCATCCAGTAGTCGCGGTCTGAATCTTTTTCAACTTTATCGTACGCCTGACCGGAATGCGATGCAATGATATCGTACAATTCCTTCTTCAATTTCTGGATTTCGCGTGCGGTAATTTCAATGTCAGATGCTTGCCCCTGCGCTCCGCCCATCGGCTGGTGAATCATGATGCGGGCATGTTTTAGCGCCGTACGTTTCTTCGCAGCACCTGCACATAACAGAACGGCGCCCATCGAAGCGGCCATTCCTGTGCAAATAGTAGCTACATCGGGAGCAATGTACTGCATGGTGTCGTAGATTCCCAAACCGGCGTAAACAGATCCACCCGGACTGTTCATGTAGATTTGAATGTCTTTTTTAGAATCAACGCTTTCTAAAAACAGCAACTGCGCCTGAACGATATTGGCTACATAATCGTTGATGCCCACGCCCAAAAAGATGATGCGATCCATCATCAAACGGGAGAATACGTCCATCTGCGCAATGTTTAACTGCCGCTCCTCAATAATTGTAGGCGAAATGTAATCGGCATGAATGGAAGTGTAATTGTGTAAGGTTGCAGAGCTAATTCCTCTGTGCTTAACTGCGTATTTGCGAAATTCGTCTGAATTGAACATAGCGATTCTGTTTGTAAACTGTTGTTTTCAGCAAGTATGCCATACTTATTTGTATGACAAACTGGCCGCAAGGTAAAGATTAATTGTGTTTCTTGCATGAAAGCTAAAGAAATTAACAGCCTATTTGCCGAAATGATTTGATTATTACTATATTTGCAGCCATTTTAACAAAAAAAACAATGGAACAAAACGTTGCTGTGGATTCTTACATCCCTTACAAAGTGAAAGACATCTCCCTGGCTGAGTGGGGTAGAAAAGAGATTAGACTTGCTGAAGCTGAAATGCCCGGATTGATGGCATTACGTGCCGAATATGGTGCGAGTAAGCCACTTGCAGGGGCGCGTGTTGCCGGATGTTTGCACATGACCATTCAAACTGCTGTGCTCATCGAAACATTGGTTGAGTTAGGCGCAGAAGTAACTTGGTCGTCATGCAATATTTTCTCTACGCAAGATCATGCTGCCGCTGCAATTGCTGCTGCTGGCATTCCGGTATATGCGTGGAAAGGAATGACAGCCGAGGAATTCGACTGGTGCATCGAACAAACGCTTTTCTTCGGGAAAGAGCGTAAGCCATTAAACATGATTTTGGATGATGGTGGCGATTTAACCAACATGGTGTTCGATAAATACCCTGAGTTGGCCGCAGAAATTAAAGGACTTTCAGAAGAAACCACCACAGGAGTTCATCGCTTGTATGAGCGCATGAAAAAAGGAACGCTCCTCGTTCCTGCCATCAATATCAACGACTCGGTTACCAAATCGAAATTCGATAACAAATACGGTTGCCGTGAGTCATTGGTTGATGCCATTCGTCGTGCAACCGATTTAATGCTTGCCGGTAAAGTAGCCGTAGTTGCTGGTTATGGTGATGTTGGAAAAGGATCTGCTCAATCGCTTTCTTCGCAAGGTGTGCGCGTTATCGTTACCGAAATCGACCCAATCTGCGCGCTTCAGGCTTGTATGGACGGTTACCAGGTAATGAAAATGGACAATGCCGTTAAACAGGCCGACATTATCGTTACAGCTACAGGAAACATGGACATCGTTACCGAACGCCATTTCCGCGCCATGAAACACAATGCGATTGTTTGCAACATCGGGCACTTCGATACCGAAATCGATATGGCTTGGTTGAATGCGAATTACGGAGCTTCGAAAGATGAAATCAAGCCTCAGGTCGATAAATACACCATCGATGGTAAAGACATAATCGTGCTTGCCGAAGGTCGTTTGGTGAATTTAGGTTGCGCAACTGGACATCCATCTTTCGTAATGTCGAACTCATTTACGAATCAAACCCTTGCTCAGCTTGAGTTGTGGACCAATACTTCAGCATACGAGAAAAAGGTTTACACCCTTCCAAAGCATCTCGACGAAAAAGTAGCCGCATTGCATTTGGGTAAATTGGGTGCCGAACTCGATGTATTGGATGTTGATCAGGCTGATTATATCGGTGTTCAGGTTCAAGGTCCTTTCAAACCAGAGTATTACCGCTATTAATAATAGTTTTGAATTTCTTGGAAAGCCTCAGCCTTATTCGGGTTGGGGCTTTTTAATTATATACGTGCAATGTTCCCGGTGAACTAATCTGAGCATTGTACTGCAAAAGCGGATTTATGGAAGGTCCGTTGATAACACTGCCATCTATAAGCGAATATTTACTGGTGCAACATCCGCAATTCATAATCACAAGGGTAGATGAATCGGGCGAAACAGTACAATTGTTAAAGGTTTGCCAAGTGCAGTGACGATCAAATGCAACATACTCGTCAAACGCACGGTGGTAAATAATAATTCCCTTCGAACCGCCATTCAAAAAAGCAAATCCGCCAACCGCATTCAACCCAATAAAATTCGGGTCATTTAAAAACACATACTGCGAAACGTTCACATAGGGAATCCCCAACTGCTCATTTATATTTTCTTTTTTACACCGAAACGAAACGAGGCAAACAAAAACTGTCGCTGAAAAAAGAATTGCTCTCATCACAATGCCCCAAAATTAATGCTTTATTCGAAGCAATTGAAACCGGCTCTGCATACCGCGAATGCTCATCGATTCAGGCGAGTGTTTCTTTCCTCTTTTTCTCCTTTTGCTCAGACACTTCAATCCGAACCGGATTTTTCACCTTCTCGTTGGTCAGTGCCAGCTTCAACACCTCATCCATGCGCGAAACATAATGGAATGTAATCCCTTTTAAATAATCGGCATTGATCTCGTCCACATCTTTTCGGTTCTCGGCACAGAGAATAATTTCCTGAATGTTGGCCCGCTTGGCTGCAAGAATCTTCTCTTTAATTCCGCCAACAGGTAGCACCACACCTCGCAGCGTAATTTCGCCTGTCATGGCCAGCTTCGATTTTACCTTGCGTTGCGAAAACACCGATGCCAGCGCGGTTAACATGGCAATACCCGCCGATGGACCATCTTTGGGCGTTGCGCCTTCGGGCACATGCACGTGCACGTTGTAATGGTTGAACACTTGTGCGTCGAGTTTTAGCAGTGTTTCGCCGTGTGCTTTCAGGAATTCGAGTGCAATCTGGGCACTCTCCTTCATCACCGTTCCTAAATTACCGGTAAGCGATAATTTCCCGTTGCCTTTACTCACCAGCGTTTCAATAAACAGAATCTCCCCTCCTACCGATGTCCAGGCCAAACCAGTAACCACTCCGGCGGTTTCGTTGTTTTCGTATTTGTCGCTCAGGTAGCGTGCCGGACCCATGATGCGTGCAATGTCTTTCTCTTCAATCGAAGCTGGAATTGGTTCATCCATCGCAATCGACTTCGCAACCGAGCGCACAACTTTGGCAATGCGTTTCTCGAGCGAACGAACGCCCGATTCGCGGGTATGCTCCTCCACCAATTTCTGAATGGCTTTTTTGCTCAACTTAAACTGCGCCTTGGTAAGGCCGTGTTCTCCAACTTGCTTTGGTATGAGATGCTGCTTTGCGATCTCGATTTTTTCCTCGAGCGTGTAACCCGAAACTTCGATCAATTCCATGCGGTCGAGCAAGGCCGGCTGAATCGAGCTTAAGGAATTGGCTGTTGCAATAAACATGGCGCGACTCAGGTCAAAGTCCTGCTCAACATAATTATCGTAAAATGCACTATTTTGCTCAGGATCGAGCACTTCGAGCAGCGCCGATGAAGGGTCGCCATGCGAATCGCGGCCTACCTTGTCGATTTCGTCGAGCACAAATACCGGATTGGCCGATTTTGCCTTGCGGAGGTTTTGGATGATGCGTCCGGGCATAGCGCCGATGTATGTTTTGCGGTGACCACGAATTTCGGCTTCATAGCGTACACCACCCAGCGACATACGCACATATTCGCGCCCGAGCGACTTAGCAATTGATTTACCGAGTGAGGTTTTTCCCACACCCGGAGGTCCATAAAAACACAATATCGGAGATCGCATATTGCCTTTCAGCTTAAGTACAGCGAGGTACTCCAGAATGCGCTCTTTCACCTTCTCCATGCCGTAATGGTCTTTGTCGAGGATTTTACGTGCCTTCTGTAGGTCGAAATTGTCGGTCGTAAATTCGTTCCAGGGTAGTTCGATTAACAAGTCGAGGTAATTGCGCTGCACCGAATATTCGGCCGCATTCGGATTCATCCGCTGCAGCTTATCGATTTCCTTGGCAAAATGCTTCTTAACGGTTTCATTCCATTGTTTCGACTCGGCCTTGCTGCGCAGCTCAATTACTTCTTCTTCAAATACATTTCCACCCAACTCTTCCTGAATAGTCTTTAGTTGCTGATGCAGGAAATACTCGCGTTGCTGCTGATCGATATCAATTTTAACCTTGGTCTGAATCTGATTCTTCAGTTCCAACATCTGCAGTTCGTTGGTGATGTGATGCAGCACCATTTCGGCACGTTGCTTCAGATCGGCCACCTCGAGCATCTTTTGTTTCAGATCAACCTCAGCATTCATGTTCGATGAAATGAAGTTGATGAGAAACGATGGACTCTCGATATTTTTAATTGCAAAAGCCGCTTCCGAAGGGATATTTGGCGATTGCTTAATGATTTGCAGCGAGGTGTCTTTCAGCGACGAAACCAGCGCTGCGAATTCTTTGTCGTTGTTTTTAGGACGCTTTTCTTCGAATGCCGAAATACGCGCTCTGATGTATGGCTCTTCGCGGGTTATTTCTTCAATTTTAAAGCGGCGTTTACCCTGAATGATAACCGTTGT
>CANMGM010000038.1 GCA_947497195.1 Bacteroidota bacterium | reverse complement strand
CGAAAATCCGAGTTCGAGCAGCAAATGGTGGAGGTGATTTCGATCGCCCTTGAACGGATTTTTCTTTTTAATGATACGGATGAAAAATACGCGAACCATATCAAACAATGGGAGCGCCAGCAATCCGATAGAGGCAAAACCGAGCATTTTTGACGATTCGCCGATTTGCCCAGTTTGAAAAATCTGTGTTAGGCCAAATGCAACCATATATCCGATGGGAAGCGAACCGCAATCGCCCATGAAGATTCGGGGATTGATGAAATTGAAATAAAGGAAAGCCAAAATGGCGCCGGCCATTGGTAGCGCAAGATTTACAACTTGTTCGCCACCCCAGAGGCTCATGCCCAGCAAGGAAAGAAATCCGATGGTTCCGGCCAATCCATTGATGCCGTCGATTAGGTTAAATGCATTAACCGACCAAAAAACGATAAGCATTGTTAGCGGCCATTCGAGCATCTCCATGCCCTGCAATGCGGGGAACACCGTACAAACCGGAATTCGGGCTGAATAGCTAAGCAGAACTACAGGAACGAATTCGCCGATAAGCTTGAACGTTGGGCGCATGGGCTGCAGATCGTCCCATAAACCAATGAAAAAAAGCATCAGCAATCCTGCGAGAACGTAACGCGATGCCAGCAAGGTTTCGGCTCCTGCAAGCAATAAAACCGTGATGAGAAGAGCACCCATTATGGCTACTCCTCCAAGCCGCGGAATGTCGTCGCTGTGAATTTTACGCCAGTCGGGTTGGTCGAACCATTTCTTTCGGCTGGCGAAACGAATTACCGCCGGCGTTAAGCCCAAACAAAGTACAAATGAGAGAATAAACGATAGCACGCTGTATTGCAATGCTGCGAATTTACGTTTTTTTGTATTCGCTGCGATACCAGTCGATCATGCGCCTCATCCCGTCTTTCATGTCGTGCTTCGGAACAAAACCCAGCGAGCGAATCAAATCGGCGCCGTGGCAAGTTTGCGTATTGAGTTTTCGGATGCGCTTTGAAGAAATCTTGAGATTGCGGCCTGTTAGCGCAATGAAGGCATCGAAAGGAAGAGCAAGTAAAACCGCAAACCATTCGGGCAAGGAAATTCTGATTTTCTTACCCAACATCTCGGCCTGCATTTCGGCAATGGCACGACTGCCCGTTTGCGGATAATCGACATAATTGAAAAGCAATTCGCCCGATTCCTCGCGGTTCAATGCAAACAAGGCAGCATCGCATAAATTTTCGACATACGTCAACGATTTGATGTTCGTTCCTTTTCCAGAATGAAAGTATAAGCCCTGATCAATAGCTTTAATCAGGTTGAGGACGTTGGCCAAATTATGCGGGCCATACACCACTGTAGAACGAATCTGCACCAGGCGATTGGTAGGATTTACCTGCAGCCAGTTTCGAAAAACCTGCTCGGCTTCGAGCTTCGATTTCCCGTATGCATTTGTTGGTGCGGGCTGCATGTTTTCGTTCGTGGGTCCGGGATTTCCCAAATCGCCATACACAGCAACCGACGATAAATTGATAATCCGCTTGATCCCAAATTCGATCATGCAAGCCACGATGTTCTTTGCGCCACCTACATTGGTCTCGAAATAAGCTTCGTTGGCAATGCCGAAATCGTGGTGCATGGCAGCCAGGTGAATGATGCAGGACGTTCCGCGTGCGGCTTCACGCAATGCTTCTAAGTTGCGCACATCGCCTTCAATCCACGTGGCATGCGATGTATAATCGGGCGATTTAAGGTCGAATAAAATCACCTCGGCATGCTGCAAACGCGCAACAAAATAGCGTGCAATAAAGCCCGAACCGCCGGTTATAAGAATGCGCTCCATGAACGCTGCGAAAGTACATCATTAAATTCAATCGGCAGAAACGCTGCTGCAGTTTAGCCTTTGTGCAATTCGAGCAAGGTAATTTCGGGATTTATGCCAATCCTTCCGAGATAGCCCAAAAAGCCTAGTCCACGATTTACGTACAAGTGCTGGTTGTTGCGCGTGTAATGTCCGGCCCATTGCGGATACACATACTGCGAAGGGCTCCACTTAAATCCCGGAATTTCGATTCCGAACTGGAAACCGTGCGTATGGCCTGCGAGCATCAGATCGATGTTGCTGTGTTCGGGTAATATTTTCGATTCCCAATGTGAAGGATCGTGCGAAAGTAGGATTTGCACCGGCACTTCGGGCATGCCTTCACGCGCTTTCAACACATCGCCTTTCTTGGGGAAACGCATCGCAGAACCCCAGTTTTCGACACCTACTAAAGCAATTTTATCTTCGCCGCGTTGCAAAATGCGATGTTCATTGCGCAACAAATCCCAGCCCATCTCGCCATGAATGGCAAACAGGCGTTCGAGGTTTTGCTGCTTTTGTTCGTCCGAATCCCACACCGCATAATCGCCGTAGTCGTGGTTGCCGAGTACCGAAAATACACCGAGTGGGGCCGCCAATCCCTTCCACACCTCACGAAATGGTTCGGCTTCGGCGGCGCGGTCGTTCACCAAATCGCCTGTAAACACAATCAAATCGGGCTTTTCGGCCATGATTAACGAAACGGCATTGCGAAAATGCGCATCCGACATGAAGGAACCGCTGTGAATGTCGGAAATCTGGATAATCTTAAGTCCGTTAAACGAATCGGGTAAGTTGGGCATTGGAATCTTTACGCGCTTCACCCGTGTATCGAATGCCGTTTTTACCATGCCATACAACATGGTCGAAAAGGGCAAAGCGGCCAATCCTAATGCTGCCTGACTAATAAACCTTCCGCGTGTGATGCCTTTGCCGGGTTTTTCGGGCTTCATGCCTTTGCGGAAAAACGAGACCATAATCCGAAACAGGCGCACCACATCTTCCAAAATAAGTGGAAGCGAGCCAATAAGCTTGGAGATGAACAGAATCATCAACAAACAGAACACGTACAAGCTAACAATTCGTGGAAGAATCGGATTCTTATACGTTATTGCCCCAGCAACAGCCAGCAGCATGGTAAAAGCCGTTATTCCCCAATAAATGAGGCGAATCTTTTTTCGCTTCGGCGCGCTCCACGATTTCCCAAGTGTGAGGAGGCTCTGGTAGAAGTAATAATCGACCAGGAAAAAAATTGCGAAAACACTTAGAAAACGAATTGCGAACATGAAAAGGGAAGCGAAACTGTCAGTATTTTTAACGTGGCATACAAATCGACCGCAAAGGTATAAAAGCAAACAGCCCCGAACATGAATGGTTTAGAAAATCGTGCTGAATTTCGCTCTGATGCAGAAGAGCAACGAGCTATTGAGGGACGCATAGAATTGCGGCGGCTCAGCTCGAGTGCCATATTAGCAGGGATTTTTCTGACATTGATCTGGGTTGTGTATTTCTACGATCGCTTCTTCGATTTGCATTTGGCGCAATACGGCCTTCATCCAAGGCATATCGACGGACTGATTGGCATTTTCGCAGCACCGTTTATACACGGCGACCTCAACCACCTGGCATCGAATAGCCTGCCTGCATTTTTACTTATGGCGGGGATCATTTATTTCTACCGGGGGATTTCCTACCAGGTGTTGCTCATCATCTGGATTGCCACGGGCATGTCGGTTTGGTTGTTCGGACGCGCAAATTTTCACATCGGAGCGAGTGGGATGGTTTACGGGATGGCTTCATTCATGGCCATTAGCGGGATGCTGCGTGGCGATAACCGATTGCTGGCGGTTTCGTTTCTAACGATTTTTCTCTATGGCGGGATGGTATGGGGCGTGTTGCCCTTATTCAGGCATATCTCGTGGGAATCGCATTTGTGCGGCGCCATCACCGGCATAGTTTGCGCCGTTGCTTACCGCGGGCAAGGTCCGCCGAAACCGGTTTACCTCACACCCGATGAAGAGGAAGAGCCCGATCCTGAGCCGGGTTCTGTTACTGTTACGCACAATACTGCGCATACCGAATCCGGAATCGTACATCATACAGCCAATGCACCGGTGCGGATTATTTACATTGTTAAACCATCGCAGAAAGAAGAAACGAAAGGCGAAAAGAGAGATGGTAACTAGAGCTTAAATCCGAATCAATTCGGAATTTGGCTAAAAAGCGCATTCAGTTCTTTTTCTGCGATGCTGCCCATTTCTGACTTGTCATACATCGCCATAAGATAAACAGTCTCAAGCTCGATTTTAACGTAAGTAATTATTCGTGCACCTCCTGATTTTCCTTTGCCTTTAGATCCAATCGAAATTCTAATTTTGTAGAAGCCATTGCCAAGAGAAGTGCCTTGCATAGGCTCTTTAGATAAGGACGTAACCAGAGTTGTTAATTCGTCTTTTAATGAACGATATTTTTTTGCTAGTCTCTTTGCTTGCTTATCAAAAACCGAAATGGTTTCTACCTTATAATTCATTGAGCAACTGATCGGCAGGTCTTGCTTTTTTCTTTTTCTGTGCGATTTGTACTAACTCTTGCACTGCTTCCGTTAACTCACTAATCAATCGCGTTTCGGCGGGCTCTTCTGGTTCTATTCTCTGAAGTCCTTTATATTTTTTTTTTAATTGTCTCCACTGGTTTATGGGGATGTAAATTCCAGTGGTTCGGCCTTTATCATCCTGTATTACTTGAATTTTCATGATCCAAAAATAACTAATTACATCACATGTTTCATTCTGTTAGAGAAGTTTAACAAACCGAACATAAATCATCTTCCCCCTATTCACTTTCTCCTTTCCTTTTTTACTTTCAACTTTTTACTTTCTTCTTTCCCCTTTCCACTTTTTTCGGTCCGTGTAAAACTTAGCCCTACCTTTGCCGCGTGAATTACCTCCAGGTCGATCGACTCAGCAAATCATACGGCGAACGCATACTTTTTACTTCCATCAGTTTTGGCCTGCAACAAGGCCAGAAAACCGCATTGATTGCAAAAAACGGAGCGGGTAAATCGACGCTCCTGCGCATAATTGCCGGTCGCGATGTAGCCGATTCGGGCGATGTGGTTTTTAGAAACGATATTAGCGTAGCTTTCCTCGATCAGGATCCGGCCTACGAAGCCGAAATGACCATCCAGGAAACCGTGTTCAGCTGGAACGACCCGCGCATGGATGCCATTCGCAGCTACGAAATGCTGCTCGAACAAAACACCGAAGGTGACGCGCTCGAACAGGCTATCCGCAAGGTTGAAGATCTAAAAGCCTGGGACATTGAGGCTCGCGTGAAGGAAATTCTAGGCCGACTGAGCATCCATAACCTCAGCCAAAAAATGGGTACGCTTTCGGGCGGACAACGGAAACGTGTGGCCTTGGCTGCCTTGCTAGTGCGCGAACCCGATTTGCTCATCCTCGACGAACCTACCAACCACCTCGACATCGACATGATCGAATGGCTCGAGTCGTGGTTACGCCGCAGCAATGTGAGCATCCTCATGGTTACGCACGACCGCTATTTCCTCGATCAGGTCTGCACCGATATCCTCGAACTCGACCGCGAATCTATCCAACGGTACAAAGGAAATTACGCCTATTATCTCGAAAAGAAAGAAGCTGCTCGACAAGCCTTTAACAGCGAGGTCGAAAAAGCCCGCAATACCTTTACCCGCGAGCTTGAATGGATGCGGCGCATGCCCAAAGCACGTGGCACCAAGGCCAAGGCGCGTATTGAGCAGTTTTATGATATCAAGGATAAGGCATCGCAACGCCTCAAAGACGATCAGATTCAACTGAGTGTGAAGATGAACCGTTTGGGAGGGAAAATCCTCGAACTGGTAAAAGTGTCGAAGCGTTACGGCGATTCGGTACTTATCGAACCCTTCACCTACACCTTTAAACACGGCGAAAAGATTGGCATTGTCGGGAAGAACGGCTGTGGTAAATCGACCTTGCTGAAGATGATTACCGGCGATCTCGAAAGCGATAGCGGAAAGATAACCACAGGCGAAACCGTTGTATTTGGCTACTATGCGCAGGAAGGCATGAAGCTAAGTCCCGACAAGCGCGTAATTGAAGTGATAAAAGACGTGGCCGATGTGATTCCTTTAGCCGATGGCCGAAACCTTACAGCATCGCAACTGCTTACTTTATTTTTATTTCCGCCACAAGTGCAGTATACGCAGGTCGAAAAGCTGAGTGGTGGCGAGAAGCGGAGGTTGTATTTGCTTACGGTGTTGATGAAGAATCCGAATTTCTTGATTCTCGATGAGCCCACAAACGACCTCGACATCCAGACGCTGAACATTCTGCAGGAATTTCTGGAAAGCTATACCGGTTGCGTGTTAATTGTTTCGCACGACCGCTATTTTATGGATACCTTGGCCGATCACCTGTTTATTTTTGAAGGAAACGGAATAATTCGTGACTATAACGGCAATTACACCGATTACCGCAGCGAACTGAGCGAGAAAGAAAAGCCGGCGGCAGTAGTCCAAAAGCAGGAAGCTATAGCGGTCGAAAAACCCAAAAGCACCGTAAAACCATCGTTCAAAGAAGTACACGAATTCAACCAGCTCGATGCAGAAATCCCGAAACTGGAGGAGAAAGTGCAGCATTTAACCAATGAACTGAACAGCGGGATTGCAGACCATGTGGAGTTGAACCGTTTAGGCGAGGAGTTGAAAAAAGTGAGCGATATGCTGGAAGAAAAGACCATGCGCTGGCTTGAGTTAAGTGAGAAGCTGGCTTGAGATTTACCGGGCATGATGCTTGGTAGGTCAAAAAATAAATCAATAAATTCGCCGGATATGAGAATTTTGATCACAGCCATTGTGATGGCATTGCTGTTTAGTTCATGCAGAACTACCGTTACATATACAGGTTTACGTCCCGCCGATGTAAGCCTCCCGAAGGAAATTCAATCGGTTGTATTGGTGAACCGTTACAAAGCAAATCGCCAGAATCAGTGGTTGAATATTGTAGAAGGTATTTTTACAGGCGAGATTTTATTTGCCGACAAACGTGGTGTTGAGCAGGCACTGGCGGCATTGCAAGGCAGGTTGATGGATGGGCCGAAGTACCGCGTTTCGATTGCCAACGACATGTTTTACGGAACGGGAACCGGGATATTGCCTCCACCTTTGGATGTGAATGAAATCAAGAACCTGTGCCAAAAGTACCAGGCCGATGCGGTGATCGCCATCGAAGGCTTCGATTCGGATATCATGGTGGTAACTGAGCCAAGGCAGCGCAAACGCACTGTTGAAGGAAAGGAAGTAATCGAGAACTTTTTCGAAGCCATTGAGCGGGTGCGCATCAACATGAGCTGGAGATTGTACAACGGGCAAACGGGAAGCATCATCGATCAGCACACCATGTTGGCCGAACGCGGGTTCAATGCAACCGGCAATACAGCCGATTTGGCAAGGAGAGCGCTTCTTTTTCCGGTCGATGCGATTATGAAAACGGCATTTGAAGGTGGCGATTCCTATGGTACGCGTATTTCGCCCTCGTGGGTAAGTTACGTGCGTGAGATCTACGGTCGAGCCAGCGGTTCGGGCCAAATGAAGAAAGCCAAAAAGATGGCTCGCCGCGGCGATTGGGAAGGAGCGGCCACAATCTGGGAACGCCTATCGCGATCACCGCGAACCAAAGTGGCAAAACGCGCTACGTACAATCGGGCTGTTGCAGCCGAGTTTATTGGCAATTACGAAGAGGCGCTTACTTGGGCGCGCAAAGCATCAGATGTGTACAACCTTCGTCAGGCCGACCGCTACGTCTACACCCTCAAGGCACGCATGAACGAACTTAAGCGTTTGGATATGCAGATGGAAGATGTGGAAAAGAAGTGAGGCGATTGCTTTATTTATTTTTCTTGTTGATTACCAAACATTGGCAGTTTGAGCAGAAAAACATCCTTGATTCTATCAATTGATAGTATCAAGTAAGCCTCATATTTTAACCAACAACGCACCCGTTAAAAACTCCTTGCATTTAACAAATTCCTTTGCTTTCTGCGATGTACCTTTAGCATCCGGAATTGATTTACTCGTATGACGGCAATTGCCATTGATTTAGAAGCCGAGAAACGCGAAATACTGCGTCGCTACACCAACCTGCTGCGTTCGCTTGGCGACAAGGCCAGCAAGCCCGAACGTGTCTTGCTTCGCAAAGCATTCGATCTGGCATTGGATGCACACAAAGACATGCGCCGTAAATCGGGCGAGCCATACATCTACCATCCCATCGCCGTTGCGCAAATCGTGGCCAGTGAAATTGGGCTCGGCGTTACTGGCGTAATCTGCGCGTTGCTGCACGATACGGTCGAAGATACCGAAGTAACGCTCGACGACATTCGCCGCATGTTCGGTGAAACCGAAAGCAAAATCATCGACGGACTCACGAAAATCGAGAACGTATTCGACCAAAGCAGCTCCATCCAGGCCGAGAATTTTCGGAAGGTGCTGCTCACCTTGAGCGACGACGTGCGTGTAATCCTCATCAAACTCGCCGACCGCCTGCACAACATGCGCACGCTCGACAGCATGGCGCGCGATAAACAACTTAAGATAGCTTCCGAAACGCTGTTTCTTTACGCACCGCTGGCGCACCGCTTGGGTTTGTACAACATCAAAACCGAGATGGAAGACCTGGGCCTCAAGTACACCCAGCCCGAGGTTTTCGAAGAAATTACCACCAAGCTAAAAAACACCGAGGAAGTCCGTAAACGCTTCATTTCGCGCTTCATCTATCCCATCCGCACGCGGCTCATGCAGGGTGGCTTGCAATTCGACATCAAAGGACGGTCGAAATCCATTTACTCGATTTACAACAAGATCAAGATTAAAGGAATTCCCTTCGAGGAAATCTTCGACATCTTTGCCATCCGCATCATCATCGACACACCCGAAGACGCCGAAAAAGCCGATTGCTGGCGGGTATATTCGATCATAACCGATATTTACCAGCCCAACCCCGATCGTCTGCGCGACTGGATTTCGACGCCCCGCGCAAACGGATACGAATCACTGCATACTACGGTAATGAGTCCTACCGGGAAATGGGTCGAGGTGCAGATTCGCTCGCGCCGCATGGACGAAATTGCCGAGAATGGCTACGCTGCGCATTGGAAATACAAAGAGAAAAACGACTACGAAAGCTCGATCGACGAATGGCTGGGCCGTATACGCGAGATAATGGAGAACTCGGATGCCAATGCACTCGAATTCATCAACGACTTTAAACTCAACCTTTTCTCGGAAGAAATATTCGTCTTTACGCCCAAAGGTGAACTGAAAACGCTTCCTGCCGGAGCCTGCGCGCTGGATTTTGCATTCGACATTCACTCCGAAGTAGGCATGTCGTGCATTGGTGCCAAGGTGAACAATAAACTGGTTCCGCTCTCGCACAAGCTGAAGAGCGGCGATCAGATCGAAATCCTTTCATCGGTGAAACAAAAGCCGAAGGATGAATGGCTCAAGTTTGTGGTAACGGCAAAAGCACGCAGTGGAATCAAATATGCGCTTAAGGAGGAAAAACGCATTGTTGCCGAGCAAGGCAAGGAGATTCTCGATAAGCAGCTGAAGCACTTAAAGATTAATGCCGATCAAAACATCATCTACAACATCGTACGGCACTATAAAATGCAGAGTCCGCTCGACCTGTATTTCGGAATCGGTGAAGGATTAATCAAGCTCGACAACTTGGCCAAAATTGCCCGTGGCGAGAAGAGTTCGAGTTGGTACAGTTTGCTGAAAAGTCGCTTTTCGCGCAGCAGCGAAGATGGCTCGAAAAAAACGGCAACATCGTTTGAACACATCGTCAAGGAGATTCGCGGAAAAAGCGACATGCTCGTTATTGGCGACGACATGGATAAGATTGATTACAAACTCGCTCCATGCTGTAATCCCATTCCCGGCGACGAAGTATTTGGCTTTGTAACGGTCGATGAAGGCATTAAGATCCACAAAACGAATTGTCCGAACGCCATCGATTTAATGTCGAATTATGCCTACCGGATTGTTAAAGCACGATGGACTAGTCAGCAGCAGTTGGCATTTATGGCGGGCATTCGCGTAAATGGAATTGATGATGTGGGAATCGTGAACAACATCACCCGAATTATTTCGAATGAGTTAAATGTGAACATGCGATCCATTAGTTTCGATTCGATGGATGGCGTATTTGAAGGCAACATCATGGTGTTTGTGCAGGATACAAACCACCTCACCGAACTGATGGGAAAAATCAAGGAAGTGAAGGGCGTAACGTCCGTTATGCGGGTTGATTCGAATTAATTGTTGAGAAGTTTGTATAAATTTTCCATCTATTCTAAGGTGTTGCTTTTTGTAAGTATATGAAAATCAATTGTAAGTAACTTTGCAGGTGATTTTGGAAAAAGAGCTGCATTCTTTGCGTTTATTTACTTTTGCCCTTTGTAATTATTTATGTCTGATCAGGACACCAAGGATTCTGTACGCGTTTTATTTGCTGAATTTCTTCAGCAACAGGGGCACCGAAAGACGCCCGAACGCTTCGCAATACTCGATGAGATTTATTCGCACAACGGGCATTTCGATATTGAGTCGCTGTACGTTTACATGAAGAATAAGAAATACCGGGTAAGCAGAGCGACCTTATACAATACCATCGAGTTATTGCTGCAGGCCAATCTGGTTACCAGGCATCAGTTTGTTAAGGGGCAGGCTCATTTTGAAAAATCATATAAATACAAACAACACGATCATCTTATTTGCTCAGACTGCGAGAAAGTATTTGAATTTTGTGATCCTCGCATCCAGCAAATACAAAAGATGACCGGCGATTTACTCAATTTTTCGATAAAATCGCACGCCCTTACTTTTTATGGAAAATGCAATAGGCTCTCGGAGAAGGGGGCCTGCGAACACTTAAAATCATAAACAATGTCATTTAGTTATACCATTATCAATCAATCGCCATTAGTTGCAAGTATTAAACTGGAAGGAAGCCTTATGGAGAAATACGAAGCCGCCGACCTGCTAGGGGATGTAGACGCACAAGTCGAAACCGGATCTGTAAATTTCATTCTCGATTTTGAACAGCTTAAATTTCTCAGCAGCTCTGGACTTGGCGTTATCCTAAGCATTCTAACCCGTAGCAGAAGAAATAACGGCGATGTAGTTCTGATGAATGTTACCGACAAACTTAAATCACTTTTAACCATAACCCGTTTGGATCATGTGTTTGCAACAGCCGAAAACCTTGCAGATGCATTGAATTCATTTGGAGATAATTCTACACAAAACTAAATGGCAATCGATATTCTGCTGGGCCTGCAATGGGGCGACGAGGGAAAAGGAAAAATTGTAGATGTATTAACGCCCGAATATCCGGTGGTAGCACGTTTTCAGGGTGGTCCCAATGCCGGACACAGCCTCGAATTCAATGGAATTAAACATGTTTTGCATACCATTCCATCCGGAATTTTTCACAACAATTGCCTCAATATTGTAGGCAATGGCGTGGTAATAGATCCTGTAATTTTCAAGAAAGAAACCGATGCGCTTATCGCGCTAGGTGTAGACCCCTCATTAAACCTTAAAATTTCCAAAAAAGCACACCTGATTTTGCCAACGCATCGCTTGCTTGATGCTGCTTCTGAGGCTGCGAAAGGTCAGGCGAAAATTGGATCAACGCTGAAAGGAATTGGGCCGACCTACATGGACAAAACCGGCCGAAATGGACTACGTGTTGGAGATATCACCCGAAGTGATTTTCAAGAAAGATACCTTTTCTTGGTTGCCAAGCATCTCGAGATGCTCGCCAATTACGGATATGAGCATAAACTCCATGAGCTCGAACCGGCATTTTTTGAAGGAATCGAGAACCTCAAAAAGTTTGAGCATATCGATAGCGAACATACACTAAACGCTTTAGCCAAATCGGGTAAAAAAATCTTGGCCGAAGGTGCACAGGGATCTATGCTCGATATCGATTTTGGATCCTACCCTTTTGTAACATCTTCCAATACAATAGCAGCCGGAGCCTGCACCGGACTTGGAATTGCACCTTCGCAAATCGGTGAAGTGTATGGTATTTTTAAAGCCTACTGCACGCGTGTAGGCAGTGGACCATTTCCAACCGAACTCGATAACGAAACCGGCGAGAAAATCAGACAGATTGGCCGCGAATTTGGCGCTACAACCGGTCGGCCACGCCGTTGCGGATGGATTGACCTACCGGCACTTCGCTATTCCATCATGCTCAATGGCGTTACAAAACTAATTATGACTAAGGCCGATGTGCTCAGCGGATTTGATATTCTTTACGCCTGCACAGCATATAAAACGGCCGAAGGAAATACACGTGATTTGCCTTTCGATATTCATCCTGAATTCGTGCAGCCTGTATATACTGAAATTCCAGGCTGGAGCGAAGACTTAACGGGAATCAATTCTTACGAAAAGCTTCCTCAAAGCCTTAAAAGTTATATTGAATTTCTTGAACGTGAGCTCGAAGTTCCTGTGGCAATTGTATCGGTTGGTCCCGACCGCAGCCAAACCATTCGTCGCTAAGCGTTCGCTTTATTTTGTTGGTGCACAATAAAAACCAGCGTCCTATTTCGCGATAGTGAGCTTGTAATATGAGAAGGTGTTATCGAGGAGTGGAGATGTGTTTCCTGTGAAATTGAAAGTTTCGGTTTCTGAACCAACAAAACACGTTTTCGATTGGCTTCCATGCAGAATCCTAACAGGTAGTTTAAAATCTTTGTTGGCCTTTACCACGCGAAGTGAAACGGAATAGCCGGCTTTAACTTTTGTTGTCTTTACCAACAACTCGGGCGGATCAACATTTTTAAGATAACAATCGAAGAAAGCAGGATTTACTCCATCCATGTTTTTACAGAACCAATTTACGATGCTAGCAGTGCTTAATTTCGTAAACCTAT
>CANMGM010000037.1 GCA_947497195.1 Bacteroidota bacterium | reverse complement strand
GAACTACATTGGCAACGTGTACTTCATCTAGCAATCCACCGAAATAGTATAGTTTACGGTTAGGCTCGCGACCAATCTGCAGCGGATCTGAACTTCCTGCCAATGAAATATCGGTTTGCAGACTTCTGTCGCGAACTCCATCAATGTAGGTAGCCATCGAATCGCCTTTGTCTGAGTACACAGCAGCAACAAAGTACCAGCGTCCTTTCTCGAGTTGCTTACCGGTTTCTTCGGCATTAATCGAGGCCATTACTGCGTTTTCGTTGCTAATGCTGAATTCTATGCGACGGTCTTTCGAGATCGATAAACGGTATCCTCCGTTAAATCCGCTTTGGTTTGTGAGGATGGTTTGTTCTTTTCGGTCATCAACACGTACCCAGGCCGAAACGCTGAGGTCGCCGGTAATGTCTACATCTTCGGCTGTATTAAGGCAGGGAAACTGCGAGGAGTTTTTCTCAGCTGCCACATATACATCTTTGCTGTCGCTGGCCGGTGGAATAGCAGTTACCTGATTCGACCAAGGAGTTTTTGTACTCAACAAGCCGCGCAGGTGCCAAACTCCTTTATAGGTTTTGTTCCATGCGTTTTGTCCACTTTCGTTAGCGGCGTATTTGTTGTTGAAATAAAGAAATACGGGTTTGGTTTCTTTGTTCAGGGAGTCCATTTGAACCCATGCCTGTAATGTTCCTGCAACAGGATCGTATTTTTCGATCTCATAATTCAACAGTGTAATTCCGTCGGCTTTGGTAAATCGAAAGTCATTTCCTACATCAGACGTAACTTTCCCGCCGTTGCTCACCGATTTTAAATCGGCATCCGCGATGCTAATCATAACAGGGAACTTGTGGAGAGTTTCGTTCTGTGGTAAATCAGATGCTTTTAACTCAATTTTCTTCCGGAATTTGTATTCAGCCAGGGTTTCAATTCCGTTAAACTTGTTATTGGCGATCGATTGTTCATAATCTCCAACTACGTTGTAAACAAGGGCAACACCGAAAACTCCGGCTGCGAAAACTCCGGCTGCAATAACCGCACGTAACTTATGCTGTAGTTTAGTTTTCGTTTTTACCTTGGTAGAGAGGCGTGTATATGGTTTTTTCATGACTTAGTCTGTTTTTCTGTTGTGCGTGTGAAAACGTCTGGTTATTTCTTCTCCGATTCAGGCGCTGCGCTTGCTGCTGATCCGCCTTGCATCGGGCTTCCTGTGTTTGTAACCTTCACTACAGAGCTGTAGCGGTAGGTATTGTCTGAACCAACCTGCATGATGCGGTAGTGGTTTTCGCCCGGAAGTGGTTCCTGATCGATAAATGAATAGAATAGATTTACCAACAATTGCGTTCCAACGCGGTCTTTAAATCCAAGCGCTTCGAAGTCTAAACCATCGGCCGAACGTTCTACAACGAACACACCATCTTTTTTGTCGTTCTTAACCAGCCAACGCACATATGTTTTTCCGTCGAGGTAAACAGGCGAAAACGAAATGAATGAATTCACCGAATCCTGTTTCATTTCTGTTTTGTCGATTAAGCCCGCAGAAGCGCTTTGTGCGTTTGCGAATGTTGCCATACACATAAAGAGAGAAGCAACGATGAATTTGGAGGGAGTAAGGAAGCTTTTCATGATATTGTTGTTTTTGAGTGTCATTTGCTTTGGTGTTACGCCAAATGTATTTTGGGGTTTTGCGTTTTGTTTCCGGATTCGGGGGATGCCATTACAGATGTAAGGAATGGCAGTATGGTTTCTGTTATATTTTTTGTAATGCTTGATATTTGAGGGTTGTGGCTATTAATGTGTGCGAATGGCGCTGTAAGAAATGTTGGTTTCGTACAATCTCATGCATCTTTTGCACGCTTTACCAGCTTTATCGTTTTTTGATCGTTGTTTTGGTGCACTGAGAAAAAGTAAATGCCCGGTTTTAAATTCTTTTCATCCTTGAATTTGAAGCGTTGCATGCTGGTTTTATCGGAGTTGATTTTTTCGCTGTAAACAACAAGACCGCTGATGCTGGTAAGACGCACTTCCATCGGATCGTTTTTATTGCTTCCGAAAACCACGTCGAATTCGTCGTTAAATGGATTGGGTTCAAGCTTTTCGATACGCAATGCAGCCTGCTCTGTTTTGTAGTATACACTTACTGTGTTCGATATGCTGCTTTCTTTTCTGAAATTGATAGCCCGCAAACGGTAATAGGTATTGCCTGTTATCGGAGCTGCATCATTCATAAAGTAATTGCGTTGCTTGTCTGAATTCCCGCTGGCGAAGCATGTCGAAACCTTGCTGAAATTTGTTCCATCGGTCGAACGTTCCAGCGCAAAATAATCGAGGTTCGATTCGTGCATGGTAGTCCAGTGAACGGTTACATGATCACCATTGGCCTGTGCTTCAAAGTTTGTGATGGCACACATGTTTGGTGAGGCACTTATTACTTCTCGTCCATCGATTTTGAACAAGGCCTCAGCCTGATTTTCGATAGACCAGGTTCTACTTATTTGGGCGGCACTCAAAGCGGCATTACAAATCCGCAGTTCATCCATGAGCCCATTGTAAAATCCCGATTTTAAATTGGGGTCTGCGCCCAGTACCAGCCATTTTCCGATATTGTATACTTGCTTAACTTTTTCTTTTCGATCACATTTTCCATTGATGTAGGTGCTTAGTGCAGCATCTTTTTCTGAATAGGTTGCTACGACGTGTTGCCATTTTTCGGCCTCGATTTTTTTGCAGTTTTTCTGTGTTTCAATAGCTGCGACTCGTCCGTTTTTTCCGGTAATTTCAAAGCCAATTGTGGCGTCATCTTTTATGAACAGGCGGCAACCGCCATTGAACCACTGGTTACTAAAAATAACCTGTTCGCCCGAAAATGCATGCGGTTTTATCCACACCGAGATCGAAATGTCGCCGCTAAATGCAAGTGCTTCATTGGGTTCGAAAACGGCTGCTCCCTTCTCGATAGCCAGAAATTCCTTAGCCCCGCCAAATCGCCCTTCTTCGTCTTTTATGCCTTTGTATTCGCCAACCAGTGCTTTGCTGCCCGAATTGTTGAAGTTACCATTGAAATGCCAAATTGCATTGTAGAAAGGAAGTTCTGCAGGATTGTGTTCTACTTTTGCTTCGAGCGGATTTCCGCAATACAGAAAAAGGGATGGTTCATTAGACTGAAGGCTTTCGTTGGGATACACCCAGGCCAGTAGTTTTCCGATAGTAGGGTCATAGCGTTCGATAGAGAAGGCGAGGGGAGTGGCTCCATCAGAAGCAGTGAGGGTAATGTCCTCGCCTGAGGGATGAACGACATTGCCTCCGTAGGCAATGCCGCGTAATTCATCGCTCTTTACATTTATAAGAAGTGGTGATGCGGGATTAATCCCACCCGTTATAAAGTGGTTTAAACTTAATTTGTTTCTGTTCGAATAGCCTTCCAGCTGATTTCTGCCCTCGCGCGAAAGTTCACGCAGTTTTTCGGCTTTAAGTTCGCGGGTATCCTGGATGAATTGATAGAGGAAGAAAATTCCGCATAACATTGCGCTTAGTGTGCCTACACCAAATGCCAGGCGTAAGCGTGTTTGTTGTTTGGTAGCAAACCGTGTTTGTAACCTGTTCGAACGTTTCATGCTTTGTTGTTTTGACAGATTAGGTAAGGAAGTCCGAACGTGTTGCTTGTGCAGAAATGCCCGATTTTTTCGGTTTTTGTGCAGAGCGTATGATCAAAATCGTGTGAGGCGAGGTGCAGCATGAAAGTGTTTTGATTGCTGCGAATTGAACGAAATGCTTCTCGCATAGTTCCCCTAATTCCCGACAGGAATGTTGTGTGGTTAACACATGTAAGGCATTGTATACTTTGGTAAATTATAAGAGTCTAAGTTGCAGATTATATGGATTATAACTTGCTAACGCCTGTGAATTCGGGTGTAATGCACCCCGTCGGATTTGGAGAAGGTGCTTAAATTAAAGCGCGAGCTCCATGTATTTTACCTAAGATTACACGTATTAATGCAGTGCAATGGTATCGATCTGAAAATTTCGGTGGATTACATGTTACCCAAAAAACATCGGTAAGCTAAACTCAAAAAATAAGGCCGCACGACCCTCATCATGCGACCTTAACATAATCCGTGATCCCGCTGGGATTCGAACCCAGGACCACTACATTAAAAGTGTAATGCTCTACCAGCTGAGCTACGGAATCATTGCTTCCTTTTCGAAAGCGGCTGCAAATATAGGCCTAATTCTGTTCCAATGTTAAATTGATGAAAAAAAAAAGCTAATTATTGCCGATGACCTCTTCTGTATTTTGATTATCAGAATTTTGCGATGCCTTTCTTTCTCCAAGTACGGGATGCCTTTCAAAGGGAATGGATGAATTGAAGTAAAGGCGGTAAGTTGTTAAGCTGCGGTACAACTCGGTACCCAAATTTCCGATTACTTTGAGCATACGCGGATTGAAATCGCCAATCCAGGTGAGTATGGTGTCTTTGTATCTGCCCATTGGCACCACAACTTCGCCGCAGTATTTAATCATCGCACCCTCAACTCCTTTTCCCTGATATTCCTTCGAAACGCCGAAAACGATTCCGAGCATGGTATGGCGTTTTTTGAATTTCAGGTGGTACATGAATTTCAATTTTCCCCACCAGTTTAGATTTCCGTTTACGTGCACGAAAAACTCGTTCAATTCTGGAATCGATAGGTAGAAGCCAATGGGTTTTTCTCCCATAAATGCAAAGATCAAAATATCGGGGTCCATAATCACGTTCATCGATTTGATGATACTTCTTGCCTGTTCTATGCGCATCGATTTGAAGCCTTCGTGGCCGCCCCAGGCCGAATTGTATACTTCCAGAAAGTAAGATGCAATCGTTGCATGCGATACACCACGCATTCCTTTCACACTGAACTCCGAATTGCTGCTCACTATGTCGGCCTTCTTGACAAAAATTTCCTGCGCCGGAATCTGTAAATCGCGCCAGAAAACAAGTTGCTTAAAGTACTCCCGAAATCCGTATTGCTCAAAAAACTTCTGGTAGTAAGGAGGATTGTAGTTCAACCCGTAACTCGGTTTGCCGGTGAAGTTCTCAGTTAGCAAGCCCCAGAACTGATCGCGTTCGCCGAAGTTGATAGGGCCATCCATGCCCAGTACGCCTTCGTTCACGAGCCATTCTTTACAAGCATTCATAAGCATGATGGCCGCATCACTGTTATCGATACACTCGAAAAATCCCATCCCGCCAACCGGATACATGCCTGCGTTTACCGTTTTCGGATTTACAAATGCAGCCACGCGGCCAATGGCCTCACCTTTTTCACCAAACAAAACCCAGCGTTCGCATTTGCCCCCCAGTTTAAATAACTTATTCTTTTTGGGGTCAAACACTTTCTCAATGTCCTGCCTGATGTGGGGTATATAGTTTTTATCTTGGGCATAAATTAACCGTGTTACGCTAATAAACGCATCGTTGGTTTTTTTATCCGAAACCTGAACAAGCTTCATCGTGAAAAGTTAATTTTGTCAAAAATACCGATTGCAATTGAATACAGGCAATGTTGTTTTAATTACCGGTGCATCCTCCGGTATCGGACTTGAGCTGGCGAAGGTTTACTTTGCACAGGGCTACAGATTGAGTCTGGCAGCACGTTCGTTCGATAAATTGCAGCAATTGAAACATGAGTTGAAGGCCAACGACTTGCAAGTGCTTATTTTGCAGGCCGATGTGAGTGTTGAAGCTGAATGTAGACGCATCGTAGAGTCAACCATCGCGCAATTTGGAACGCTACATGTTTTAATCAACAACGCAGGAGTTACGATGCGTGCCCTTTTTGGAAAGGTTGAACCCACCGTGATGCATCGTATTATGGATGTCAATTTCTGGGGCGCTGTGCATTGCACGCATTATGCAATGCCCGAATTGCTCAAAAACAAAGGTTCGGTTGTAGGAATATCGTCGGTTGCTGGCTACAAAGGATTGCCCACTCGCAGCGCCTATTCAGCTTCGAAATTTGCACTCGAGGGGTTTCTGGAAACATTGCGCATCGAAAACCTGAAAACCGGTCTGCATGTTTTAATCGCCCGTCCCGGCTTTACCGCTACCAATATCCGCAATGCCATGGTCGACGGCAAAGGAAACCAGCAAGGCGTTTCGCATAAAGACGAAGCCAATTCTCTTTCGCCCGAAAAGGTCGCAAAGGGTATTTATAAAGCCATCAAAAACAGGCGATCTTATATGCTCATGTCGCGTACGGCGTTTCTTACCTTATGGCTCAATAAATTTTTTCCGGCTTGGGTCGATCAGCAAGTTTACAAGCATGTTAAAGACGAGAAAGATTCTCCTTTAACCTAAATGCGAATCGTTAATCCTTTGCGGGATTTACTATGGATGCCACCACGTTTGCTTTACAGCCTTCGGGAACAGGCTGTCGCAGCGGATGCATTTCGAACAGAAGTCGTGTTCCGCGCTTTTGAAATAACTCGGGGTAATCGCCTGTGGGTAAAATTAGCTTTCCGCGAAACGATTCGTCATTTGTATCGGTAATGAGAATGAGCCATGTGCATGTACCCTTGCTGCGAACTACTTTTCCTTTGTACCAAAGATTAGATTGAGCTAATGCGGGGGGCATGAGGAGAATCAGCACTAAAGCAATAGAGCCGAAAATCTTCAATACCGAAAGGGCAAATTTGGCTTGCATAGGGAAATTTATTTGGAGGCACATGATCGGGCGTTGAGTTCTGCCGATGAGAATGCAGGCGGTTCAAGCACTGTTACTTTATTTCTGATTTGTTCAGGCTTTAGTAAGTCGGCTGCCAGATTGTTAAAAGCGGTTTGCATCGCCGCCAGGGTATACTGCCCGAAAAAATTCATGCCGCGTTCATAGGTAGGCTCTTGGTATTCCTCGAATGTGGTCGTGTAGCCAATGTATTCGTTCGCATTGCTTGTAATAATCACGTCGATGATGCCGCGGTGATGCAGCCGGTGTAAAAGACTCTTCTTTAAACGAATTGCAGCTACGGTTGTAATTTCACCAGGATATCCGACAATGGCAATGTCGCCCAAAATAAAAATCTGCAAGGGAACAATTGCCGGAAACCATGTGTTTTCTTGAAGCGCACGGGCATTGTATTGTCGTTTTAATTCGTCGCCAACGTCCGATAATGATGGTGGAAGTGGCACTTTATTGAGGTTTTTAAATCCCAGCACCTTTTTTTCGTGCAACTCAGCGAGGATACGTTTAGGGCCATGTGCATCGAGCAATTTACGGAATTCACTGCGCGATGTCTTACTGCTAATCACCGGCACTTTGCGTAGGAAATTACGGTATTTTACCCACGATGAAAGGAGTGCAGTACTAACGGCATCAATGCCCGGATTATCGACTGGTGAACCATCGAGCAATGCAAGTCCGGCCGCCGCCTGCCCGCAAAAAACAGGCGTATGGTTGGGCGTAAACTCGGGTGCACAGGGAACCGTGGCCAGATTAACGAACTCCATCGTATAATCGAGTGTATGGTTAAGCGGTATCTGATCGTCGTCGTTCTCGAGTAACGATTTACTGCGTTCAAATTGCTGAAATCCATTGAAGTAAGCACTCTTGAACGGGTCTTCATACCTGCCGCGAGGCCACCATTTTGAACGTCCGTGGTAATTGGGCGACACATCGGCACAGGCTTCACAGGCAAAGCCACCAACGAAATTGGCTTCATCGGCTTGGTCGCTCTCGAGCAAGGATGCCGCATATCCTTTATTGTCGGAGTGTATTTTATCGTTATCAAGGCCGATGGATGTACCCTGTACACCAAACCAGTTGATTAATCCTTTATTTCCTTTCTTGCCGGCGATGCGTATTTGTTTCATCAAACGATCGATGGCGCGGTGTGTATTGTTTTCGTCTTGCTGCTGAACCTCGGGATTTGTATTGTATGCTTCGAGCGAGCGGTTAAAGGCCACATCAGTATCTAGGTCTAATTCGCCTGCATTTAAGTACAATGTAGCATCTTCAAGATCCTTTTCTGCTTTCTGAAGCGCTTCGGCTCCGGCTTCGGCATATGCTTCGAATGCCATGCGGTTAAACCCTCCGCAGCTTAAGTTGTGCATGGCATAGTGCGAAACGCCACCGGGTGCGCTGTGTGTATTTTGTGCACACAGCATGAGGTTATCTAAACGCAGTTCTGTTGTCTGATTTTTTTGCAACAATCGGGTAAGGATCTCTACCTTCAGATGGTGCGAAACGAGATAGGTTTCGAGAATCAGAAAGGCGATTTGGCGGTTCTCTTGTCGAAAAATAAAGGCGCGGGCAAACAGATCTGTTTCTGCACCAACTGCTTTGTGCGAAAGTCGGCCATAGCCGTACAAATGCACCTGCCTAGTGCGAAAAACAACCTTAACCTTTGCAACTCCTGCCAGCATGGATTCCAATTATGGCGGTAAATTTAAGGTTCAAATTGATAGCGATAACGGGTGTTTACAAATCCTTAGCGCTTGTTTATCAAAATCATGGTGAAAATCTGACAGAAATTTCAATCGAATGTTTGGAGCATATCAATTAATCTGTATTTTTGCCCTCCCAAATGTGCGATTGTGCATTTTTGGTCCGGTAGTTCAGTTGGTTAGAATGCCGCCCTGTCACGGCGGAGGTCGCGGGTTCGAGTCCCGTCCGGACCGCAACTTAAAAATGAAACCCCTTGAATTTCTTGGGGTTTTTTGTTTTAGGGAATTGTTCTCGCAAAGCGTGTAGTTAGAGTAACAGCGGCCTTGTAAAAAGTAGTTTTACCTGTAGGAATTAACATTTTTCAAGGTGTAAGTCGTTTCGCTCCTTCGCAAAGTCTCAAAATCTTAGTTTGGGTTCTGGGGGCGAGTTAATCCCAATATTGAATATGAAAACGAAGATTTCAATTCACATTCTTCATTCTCCGATACTTCATCCTTCGTCAGAACCCTCTAAAGCTTAGCTATTGTAGGTTTAAGATCTCCAACGCCTTATTTCCGGCTATTCAGAGAATTCTTCTGTTAAAATATCCTTCAAGGTTTTCGGACTAACATTCGTTCGAAGGGCGCCATTGCGGGCCAAGGATATCTCACCGGTTTGTTCAGATACTACGAGCGCAACAGCGTCTGATTGCTCGCTGATGCCTACGGCCGCCCGATGTCTCAAGCCCAACTGAAGGGGGAAAACCGTGTTTTCGGTTAAGGGCAACACACATTTGGCCGCTTTGATTCGGTTATCGAGAATTATAACTGCGCCATCGTGCAGCGGATTGTTTTTGAAAAAAATCGATTCGAGCATGCTCGATGTTAGTTCAGAGTCGACCCGCTCACCCGTATTGATGTAATACTTCAAATCCGATTTTCGCCCCAAAACAATCAACGCCCCGCATTTCTGCAATGCCATGCGCTGGCAGGCACTTACGATTACCTCTGCGTGCAACAATCCATAACGCGCCGAAGATAGGCTTCTGAAGTTTTCTCTGTTCAACAATCCCCGCGAACCAATCACCAAGAGAAACCGCCGAATTTCCTGTTGAAAAACAACAATCAGCGCCAATGCTCCCACGCCTATAAATTGCCCGAGAATGGTGGCTAGCAATTGCATATTCAGCGCTTTTACAAAAAGCCATAACAGATAAAAAAGCAACACGCCGAGAAATATATTTATCGCTGCCGTGCCCCTAACCAGTTGATACAGTTGATAGAGCAGAATGGCTACGATAATTATATCTACAGCATCAAGCCAACCGGGTTGAATGAAAAGCAACTGTGCGCTCATGTTTCAAATATAGACACGAATTTTCGACATTCTGAAATTCGACACGAAGAACCGACGCGAATCGCATCTAAAATGAAAATCAAACACATATTGACGGATGCTTGAGACCTTGAATTTGTTTTAATTGAAGAAATAGAAATAATGAGATTAAATTAGCCGTATGAAAAAAGATGATGAAATTTTCGAATCGTTAATCGTTGGTGGTTCAATCGCTGCTGCATGTGACCATGATAATTGAAGAAAATACAAAACTGTACCCTATTAATGCTGATGGAAGTAGGCAGTTTTTCAGGAACATCGAAAAACCTCGAATTAAATTGCAGCAAGAATTTAAACTAAAACAACCGGTTTTGAGCTTCGATTACCTCAATTTCACAAAACCTCAATTCCTTGTTACATATGCTCGAACTTTCTGATTTCGCTTCATTTTTTACGAGCGAAAAGAGTATGTATCCATTGCTGGATAAGGAAAATGACTATGCAGTTGCTTTTGGAACGCAACGTATGCTCGATTTCTCAACTGGGCGGTATTGCGCGCGTAATGCCATGGAAGCACTTGGTATTAGTCCGCAGGCGGTTTTAATGGATGGTCGATTGCCCATTTGGCCCGAAGGCATTGTAGGCTCTATTAGTCACAGCCGTAAGCTCTGCGGTGCAGTTGCCGCAAGATTAGATTGCTATTATTCTGTGGGTCTCGATATAGAAGAGGTGTCGCGTTTTTCGCCCTCCTTGTGGAACTCAATCTGCACGGATGCCGAACTAGCCGAACTTCAGCAGATGCAGCCGGAGTTTCGTCAAAATCGTGTCGCATTGCTCTTTGCCATGAAGGAGGCTTTCTATAAGTTTCAGTTCCCAATTACTACTCAATATTTGGGATTTAAGGATGTAACTATTCAAGTTGAATCTGAAAGGTGTATCCTCTCTGTCTCGCACGAAAAACATCTTCCCGGTTTGCCATTGATTGAAGTGGAAACCAATCATAAACTTGTGGATGGCTCAATAATTTGTCTTGTTTTTTGGCGCAGAAATTCCGTTCCCGAAGCCATGAAAATCGCGCAATAGCATATGATACTCTGTCTTTCTGCAGCCCTTTTCAAAATATATGAACATTCGGAAAGCCGCTTAAATTGCAATGCTAAAATTCGATAATTTGCGGCGTGACTCCTGAAGCAGTATTTAAAGACTTAAAGGCGAAAAAATTTCATCCTGTATATATTTTTCACGGGGAGGAACCATATTACAACGATCAGCTTGTACAGTATATCGAAGAGAATGTACTCTCGGTTGACGAAAAGGAGTTCAATTTCACAACGTTGTATGGAGCCGATGTTAGTCCCGAAGATGTTATTGTTGCCGCGCGCCGCTTTCCAATGCTGGCTGATGTACAGGTAACTATCGTAAAGGAAGCGCAGGCTATGAAACGTCCAGGGCCGGATGTATTCCAACGACTTGTGCCGTATCTCGAAAATCCGAATAAAACGACTATCCTCGTGCTCTTTTTTAGAGGAACGAAAATCGCCAAACGTGCAGTTTCGGGAGGCGACGATGCCGAGCAAGAAGAAAAATCGGCAGAAGGGAAAAGTGGAGGTAAAAAGAAGAAGCGCAGTTTTTACGATGCGGCGAAAGACCATATTTTAGTGGAATCGGTCAAGCTTCGTGAAGATAAAATTCCGGAATGGGCAGCGCAGTATTTTCAGAAAAAAGGATTTCGCATTCAGGCACGTGCTGCTATTCTACTTGCCGAATCGCTGGGCAATGAACTCGAAAAAGTAGCCGGTGAAGCACAGAAGCTCATGATTAACCATGCACCGGGTTACGAGTTTACCGAGAAGGATGTGGAATTGCTTGTTGGTGTGAGTAAAGAATACGGCCTGTTTGAGTTGCAAAAGGCACTTTCAACGCGAAACGTGCTCAAAGCCAATCGCATTGCCTATTTCATGGGGCAGCAGGAAAAAGCGCTTCCTATTCAGATGGTGCTGTCGGGGCTGCTGGGATATTTTGCCAAAGTTTTGCAATACCATTGGTTAAAAGGCAATGCATCGCACGGCGACATTGCTTCGGCAATGGGTGTTAACCCGTACTTTTTGCGCGACTACGAAACGGCAGCGCGAAACTTCAATCCGGCAAAGGTTATTAAAATTATTCACCACCTGCGCGATTATGATATGCGTAGCAAGGGATGGGGAACACCGCAGACCGATCAGGGTGAATTGATGAAGGAACTCGTATTTAAAATTGTGCATTAACCCAAATGAATTACTGGCTTGTTAAATCTGAACCATTTAAATATTCCTGGCAACGTTTCGAGCAGGATGGCAAAACGTTTTGGGATGGTGTACGCAATTATCAGGCGCGAAACAATCTCATGGCCATGAAAACAGGCGACCTGGTTTTGTTCTACCACAGCAACGAAGGTATGGAAGTGGTTGGCATCGCCAATGTTGTTCGCGAACATTATCCCGATCCCACCACCGAAGATCATCGCTGGGTTGTTGTTGATCTTTCTCCGCACAAGGCATTTAAACGCAGCGTTACGCTGTCTGAAATGAAAGCAAAACCTGAATTGTCGCAAATAGGCTTAATACGTCAGGGGCGCTTGAGCGTTATGCCTTTAAAAGCCGAAGAATTTGATTGCATTGTAGGCATGGGAATGGCGTAATTGATGTTGTTCAAGAGTTATGCACCCAGTATAAAATCGATCTCATTGCGGTAATTGAATGCATGCAGATGTGCTTCTATTGCTCGCCATGAGCCTCGATTCGATACGAGCGACACCAAAAAGAACTTTCCGGGTTCGGGTAAATCATTCCAGTCAATAAATTGCAAATCATCCAAATTTCGCTTGCACAAATCTGTAATGGCTTTGATGTTAATGCCCGCATCCTGCAAAAATCTAATTTTTCTTCTTGCTTTCTTGCCAACCCCAGCAATTAGAATTGGTTTGTCGCTATGATTTAGTCTTAAATACCGTATCAGGTATACGAGGCGCAAATGAGTAAATGACTCTTCGTTGCATGCCGGATGATTTCGACTAAGCCGCTGCCCGGAATCGTGCCAGACTAAAACGTCATCACTGATTTTTGCAAATCCTTCGGGATTCTTTTCGAGCCAGTGTAACCACAATTCGTAATCTTCAGGAAAACTTCCTTCTTTATATAAGGGCT
>CANMGM010000036.1 GCA_947497195.1 Bacteroidota bacterium | reverse complement strand
TTTCGCTTGGTGCCGAGTCGATAGCATTGTTTGCGCGTGTAGGCGGCGGTATCTACACCAAAGCGGCCGATGTTGGCGCCGACCTTGTTGGTAAGGTTGAAGCCGGAATTCCGGAAGATGATGTTCGTAATCCTGCAACCATTGCCGATAATGTTGGAGATAACGTTGGAGATGTTGCAGGGATGGGTGCCGACTTGTTTGGTTCGTATGTAGCGACAATTTTGGCTACCATGGTTCTGGGTCAGGAAATTGATGCAAGCGGCGATCAATTTGGCGGAATGTCGCCCATCTTATTACCGATGTTAATTTGTGGTCTTGGAATTATATTTTCGATCATTGGAACCTTCTTCGTTACCATCAAAGACGAAAAGTCGAACGTTCAGAACGCTCTGAATTTGGGGAATTGGTCATCTATGATCCTCACGGTAGTGGCTTCATACTTTATTGTAATGTGGATGCTGCCAGAGACGCTTGTGCTTCGCGGTTACGAGTTTTCGAAGTTTAATGTGTTCTTGGCAATTGTGGTAGGAACGGTAGTAGGAGCAATCATGAGCTGGATTACCGAGTACTATACAGCGATGGGTAAACCTCCGGTGAATTCAATTATTCAGCAAAGTTCAACCGGCCACGCAACCAATATTATTGGAGGTTTATCGGTGGGTATGAAATCTACAGTTGTGCCCATTATTACACTTGCCGGTGGTATCATGGCTTCGTATTATTTTGCCGGACTTTATGGGGTTGCTATTGCGGCTGCAGGTATGATGGCAACAACAGCCATGCAGTTAGCCATTGATGCATTTGGTCCGATTGCCGACAACGCAGGTGGTATCGCCGAAATGAGTCAACTTCCTCCGGAGGTACGTGAGCGCACCGATAATTTGGATGCGGTTGGAAACACTACAGCTGCAACCGGTAAAGGTTTCGCCATAGCATCTGCTGCCTTAACTTCATTGGCGCTTTTCGCGGCATTCGTTGGAATTGCCGGAATTGATGCCATCGATATTTACAAAGCACCTGTTTTAGCCGGTTTGTTTATTGGTGGGATGATTCCTTTTATCTTCTCTGCCCTTTGTATTCAGGCTGTTGGTAAAGCCGCCATGGATATGGTTCAGGAGGTTCGTCGCCAATTCCGCGAAATTCCTGGAATCATGGAATACAAAGCAAAGCCTGAATACGAAAAATGTGTAGCTATTTCGACCAAAGCATCGATTCGTGAAATGATGCTTCCCGGCGCTATTGCAATAATTACCCCCGTTGTTGTTGGTTTTATTTTCGGACCGGAAGTTTTGGGTGGTTTGCTCGCTGGTGTTACAGTATCAGGTGTGTTGATGGGGATTTTCCAATCGAATGCCGGTGGTGCATGGGATAACGCAAAGAAGTCGTTCGAAAAAGGGGTGATGATTAATGGTGAAATGTTCTATAAAAAATCTGAACCACACAAAGCCTCTGTTACTGGAGATACAGTTGGCGATCCATTCAAAGACACATCAGGGCCTTCGATGAACATCCTCATTAAATTGATGAGTATTGTGTCGCTGGTTATTGCGCCTTACATCGCAGTAGTTGCTACAAATTCCAATGAATCTGATTTTCAAAAACAGTGTAAAGAAACAGGCGTTTGTCCGGAGAGTGGAAAAGCCTGCACTTGGGATGAAGCTACAAAATCCTGCAAACACAACGACGGATCTCCATGCAATGAACAAATGTCGGCTGCTAAGTCTTGCTGCAAGCCGGGCGAAGGTCATGGCGAAGAAATGACAAAAGCATGCTGCAAACCCGGCGAATTAAAAGATTCGGTTTCGGTAAATTCGCATGCTCACTAAGTAAAGGTTTGTAAATTAGCGGAAATGGCTGCCTTACGTGTAGCCATTTCCATTTTAATAGCCTCGATTTTTATTTCAAGTGAATTGAAAAACAAATCGACTTTGAATCGAAAAAAAACCTATTTTTGCGCCTCATTTCGCATAATTTATTATGGCTAAAGAAACAGAAACTACCAAAGATCCGATTGCTAACGTTGAGGATGCATTAACAAAATCGGAACTATTTATCGAGAAAAATCAAAAACTACTTTTGATGGTTCTTGGTGGGATAATTATCGTAGTGGGTGGAATTTTCGCTTACCGAAATTACGTTGTGAAGCCTTTTGAATTGGAGGCTCAGGCTGCTATTTTCAGGGCGGAAAAATATTTCGAAAAAGATTCGTTTCAACTTGCCTTGAATGGTAAGGATAAAGCAGAAGGGTTTCTTTCAATTATTGACAATTACAGCGGAACGAAAACAGCAAATCTCGCACACTACTATGCATCGGTTTGTTACCTGCAATTGGGGAAATACCAGGAAAGCCTCGATCAAATGGAGCAATTTGATGCCGATGATGTAATGCTAGGAGCCATGTCTGTTGGTATTAAAGGTGATGCGTTGATGGAATTGAACCGCACCGATGAAGCCATTGAGATGTATGTAAAAGCATCGGCCACCAACGAAAATACATTTACTAGTCCGATGTATTTGATGAAGGCTGGTATCGCTTACGAAATCAAGGGCGATTATGCAAAAGCATTGGAATCCTATCAAAAAATCCGTAAAGAGTATTTTTCATCAAATGAAGGACGTGAAGTAGAAAAATACATTGCGCGCGCAGAGTTGATGGTTAAACAAGGCGGCAAGTAATGTCGAGCGCACATCAGAATTTATCTTCCAATAAAATGGTCAATGCAAAAAACATTGGCCATTTTCGTTTTACAATTATTAAAGCCTCTTGGAACGCAGAGGTTACAGATGCCCTCGAACAAGGCTGCCTTGAAACGTTTTTAGAAAATGGAATTCCAGCCGATAATATACGTTGCATCACCGTTCCCGGTTCGTGGGAGCTGATTTCAGCAGCGCATCTGGCCGTTCACAGTGGGGCGAGCAATGCCGTTGTTTGCATTGGTGCCGTTGTTCGAGGCGATACTCCTCACTTTGATTACATCTGTATGGGTGTTACCCAAGGCCTTGCGCAACTTTGCAGCTCGCAGACGGTACCGGTTATTTATGGTGTGCTTACAGTTAACACAATGCAGCAGGCGCTCGATCGCTGCGGTGGCATACACGGGAATAAAGGCGTTGAAGCAGCGTATACGGCGATTGAAATGGCCTTACTTGCTGAGAATTTGCGTAGAGAATAGTTGAATCATAGCGATATCTCGTTACATGCGCATTAACGTGCTCCAAACTACCCGAATATCATTGTTCGTTTTCTGCACAATTTCAACAGTATTATTAACTTTGAGACTTCAATTTTAACTATGTCAGACGATAAAAAAGTAATCTTTTCGATGGTGAAAGTCAGTAAGACCTTCCCACCTCAAAAACAAGTATTAAAAGATATTTACCTCAGTTTCTTTTACGGAGCTAAAATCGGCATCATCGGCTTAAATGGTTCCGGTAAATCAACGCTTTTGAAGATTATTGCTGGAGTTGAAAAATCGTTTGATGGCGAAGTTGTTTTTTCGCCCGGTTACCGTGTTGGCTACCTCGAACAAGATCCCAAACTCGACGATTCTAAAACCGTAATGGATATCGTTCGCGAAGGCGTTCAGCCCATTATGGATTTGTTGAACGAATACAACGAGATAAACGAAAAAATGGGCATGGAAGAATATTACTCCGATGCCGATAAAATGGATAAACTCCTTGCACGCCAAGGTGTTTTGCAGGATGAAATTGATGCGAAAAATGCATGGGAAATCGATTCAACACTCGAACGCGCAATGGATGCATTGCGTTGCCCCGATTCTGACAGAACAATTGGAACGCTTTCGGGAGGTGAGCGACGCCGTGTAGCCCTTTGCCGCCTCTTGCTGCAGCAACCCGAAATTCTATTACTCGATGAGCCTACCAACCACCTCGATGCCGAATCGATCGACTGGTTAGAGCAGCACCTTCAGAATTATGCAGGAACTGTAATTGCCATCACCCACGACCGCTACTTCTTGGATAATGTAGCAGGCTGGATTCTCGAATTAGACAGAGGCGAAGGAATTCCATGGAAAGGAAATTACTCGAGCTGGCTGGAGCAAAAAGGTAAACGCCTTGCACAGGAAGAAAAGACCGAATCGAAACGGCAGAAAACACTTGCCCGCGAGCTCGAATGGGTTCGTCAGGGAGCCAAAGGCCGGCAGGTAAAACAGAAAGCCCGTTTGCAGGCTTACGATAGATTATTGAGCGAAGATGTGAAAGAGAAAGAGGAGAAACTAGAAATCTTCATTCCCAATGGACCACGTTTGGGTAATGAAGTAATAGAGTCGCTCGATGTATCAAAGGCATTTGGAGATAAACTGCTTTACGAACACTTGAATTTCAGGCTTCCTCCTGCAGGAATTGTGGGGATTATCGGTCCCAATGGTGCAGGAAAGACCACCATCTTTAAAATGATTATGGATCAGGAAAAGGTTGATGGCGGGGAGTTCAAAATTGGTTCAACGGTAAAAATCAGCTATGTCGACCAAACTCACGCAGCACTCGATCCGAATAAATCGGTTTGGGAAGTAATTTCGGGCGGCAACGAAACCATGGAAATTGGCGGCCGGTCTATAAATTCACGCGCCTATGTGAGCCGTTTCAATTTCAGCGGTGCCGATCAGGGTAAAAAAGTAGGTGTGCTATCCGGTGGTGAACGTAATCGTTTGCATCTGGCTATGGCACTAAAGGCAGAGGGCAATGTGCTGCTGCTCGATGAGCCTACGAACGATATTGATGTGAATACACTTCGTGCCTTGGAAGAAGGATTGGAGAGCTTTGCCGGTTGCGCAGTAATTATCTCGCACGACCGTTGGTTCTTGGATCGCGTGTGTACCCACATTCTGGCCTTTGAAGGCGACTCGCAGGTATATTATTTCGAGGGAGGCTACTCGGAATACGAGGAGAATAAGAAAAAGCGTTTGGGCGATGCAGAGCCGAAACGCATCCGGTACAAAAAATTGGTTTGATAATTTAAATGACACTATTTTGTACGAATAAAAAAAATATCTTTGTAGTAAGAAAATAGCGTATGCAACCTGATGCAAAAATAACTATGAGTTTTGATGCTGCTATCATCGAAAAGGCTAAGAATTACGCCGAATTGCGCGGTATAAGTCTTAGTCGTCTTACCGAGGTGTTGCTGCGCAGGTTGCTTTCGGGTGGTTATACATCCCTCGAAGAATTCCCTGTTAGAGATTGGGTAAGCCTGGTTTCTGAAGACGAAGCAAAATACATTAAAACTCCGCCTTCGGGTTCAGAGCTCCGCAGCGAAATGCGCAAATCGCGCAAAAAATGAAGGTGTTTGTTGATGCTAACATCTTGGTCGCAGTATTCAATAAGGAATATCCGGCCTATGATAGTTGTGCGCGGGTATTGAGTCTGGCAGGCAAGGATGGCATTGATGTTTATTGTTCTACACTGAGTCTCGGAATAGCATTTTATTTTGCCGAAAAGAAATGTGGTCGCAAACGTGCACATGAGAAGATTTCCATCCTATGCAAGCACATTCACATTTCGCCATGTGGACCTGAAGAAGTTGAAACTGCTTTGAAACATGCAAATGTAGATTTCGAAGATGCGCTGCAGGAAGCCTCTGCATTACATGCCGGATGCGATATGATTTTAACGCTAAACGGAAGTGATTTCTGGTTTTCGAAAATGGAACAATACCATCCTGAAGTTTTTCTTACGCATGGAATTGTTTTCAGGTAATTAATTCAAGAAAGAGTTCTATTAATAACCGAACGGGTACAAACCTCGTCTCGATTTCTTCACCTTGCGGGGAACAACCAAATGCTGTAGAAATATTGGTACACGCGCACACATAGCATTTCTTGCAAGATTGAACGGAACTCATTCTTAAAAGTAGGAATAGCGCAATTCTAAATTTAGCAGCGATTTTCATGTTCGCTCATCTCCTTTAGATAATATTAAATTTATCTATTCGCTTTCGCACGCTTCCTTGTACCGATTTTCTTATTTTCGAGCATTATCCTAATTCGCATGCAGAACATCCAATCTCTAGAACACTATGTAGAAGCCTACAGGAAAAGTATTGAGAATCCCGAAGCCTTTTGGGAAGAAGTTGCATCCGATTTAGTGTGGAAGGAGAAGTGGAAACGTGTAACCGAATGGAATTTTGATCCCTACTCCTGTGCGTGGTTTATCGGCGGGAAAATTAACATAACCGAAAATTGTCTCGATCGACATATTGCCGCTCGTGGCGATCATACTGCACTGCTTTTTGAGTCGAACAATCCCGACGATGAGGTAAGACGTTTAACGTATCGCGAGTTATACGTTCAGGTTTGCCGGTTCGCTAATGTGCTAAAGCGAAATGGAGTGCGAAAAGGAGATCGCGTTTGTTTATATATGCCAATGGTTCCGGAGTTGGCTATTGCTACGCTGGCTTGTGCCCGAATTGGAGCCGTACATTCTGTTGTATTTGCAGGGTTTTCGGCAACCGCAATTGCAGATCGCATTAACGATTCCGATTGTTCATTTGTAATTACAGCCGATGCGTTAAGTCGCGGAGCTAAGCAAATTCCACTTAAGGCTGTAGTTGATGAAGCGCTTATGCAGTGCCCGGGCGTGCATCGTGTAATTGTTTACAAGCACCTTGGTTGGGATGTTGTGATTAACAATCGCCGCGATGTGTGGTGGCATGATGAGTTGCAAATGGTCGATTCCGATTGCCCTGCAGAACCCATGGACTCTGAAGATATTTTGTTTATTCTGTATACCAGTGGTTCGACAGGAAAACCCAAAGGGGTTGTTCATACCTGCGGAGGGTATGCAACGTACGTGAATTACTCGTTCAAAAATGTATTTCAGATTGCGCCCGATGATGTGTATTGGTGCACTGCCGATATTGGATGGGTTACAGGCCATAGTTATTTATTGTACGGTCCATTGATGTCTGGCATTACTTCTGTCATGTTTGAAGGAATCCCAACATGGCCCGACGCAGGTCGTTTTTGGTCTGTTATCGACAAACATCATGTAAGTGTTTTTTATACTGCGCCAACCGCTATACGATCGCTCATGGCCATGGGTTTAGATTACGTTTTGCCCTACAATCTTCATTCACTAAGAGTTTTAGGCTCGGTTGGCGAACCTATTAATGAAGAAGCGTGGCATTGGTACAGTATCCACATTGGGAAAAATCGCTGTCCGATAGTAGATACATGGTGGCAAACCGAAACAGGAGGAATTATGATTTCATCGTTGGCCGGAATCACGCCATCCAAGCCGGCACACGCCGGATTCCCCTTACCCGGAATTCAACCAGTGCTTCTTGATCAGGATGGGAAGATCATTGAAGGAAATGATAAAGAAGGGTACCTAGCGATTCGTTATCCATGGCCGTCGATGATTCGAACCACCTTTGGCGATCATGAGCGTTGCAGACAAACCTATTTTTCGACTTACAGGGGGTATTATTTTACCGGCGATGGTGCACGACGTGACGAGAATGGTTTGTATCGCTTAATTGGTCGTGTGGATGATGTAATTAATGTTTCGGGACATCGGTTCGGCACTGCCGAAATTGAAAATGCCATCAACCAGCATAAACAGATAATTGAGAGTGCTGTAGTAGGCTATCCGCACGATATTAAAGGCCAAGGTATTTATGCATACGTAATTTGCGATACGCAACCCGATAATCCCGATCGTATGCGCGAAGAGATTTTTGAAACGGTGAATTCCGAGATTGGACGAATTGCCAAACCAGATAAAATTCAATTTGTAAGTGGCCTGCCTAAAACCCGATCGGGTAAAATAATCCGTCGCATCCTTCGAAAAGTTGCCGAAGGTGAAGTTTCAAATTTGGGCGACACAACAACTTTGCTCGATCCGCTAATTGTGGAAGAAATCATTAGAGGTCGATTGGTGTGAACGAATAAACAACATCGATTTGGGTCTGGTTTTTTGATTGCACAATGTTGTGTTATGTCACATCAAAATTGAGTATAGGTATCTATTGATTTTTTAGAGATACTTGGTAAAATTTATGTCTCCAATTCAACTATCGGTACATTATGAAAGCAAAAGTAAGCCTTTGTCTTGAATGCAAAGAAGTCGTTCAGGGCCGTGCAGACAAAAAGTATTGTTCAGATTCTTGCCGTGTAGCACATCATAACCAGCGGCGAATTGAAGAGTCGCGCTCATTGCGTGCGGTGAATCTCATCTTAAGCCGTAATAGGTCTATTTTACTCCATTTTCTCGATGAGACGAATTCTGAGATCGAACTGCAATCACACCATCTTTCGCTAAAAGGATTTGACTTTTCTTTTTGGACACATCAAACCAATGACTCGGGCGGAAATACGACCAGCTATTGTTACGATGTTGGGTATCAAATGCTCAATACATCGAAGGTTCTTATAACCAGAACGATAGACTAGGTTAATTCATTTTGGTGAAACGCAGTACCACAGGGTCAAGGTTTCCTTCTATCAATCTAAGTGCATACTGCCCCGAGGGCAGGCTTGAAACATTTATAGCATTTTGCATCAATCTTCCTTTTGCCATCAATTGCCCGTCAATTGAGATGATTTCGTAACATGAATTCTGAATGATTGCTTCGCCTTCGATACGCAACAAATCGTTGCATGGATTCGGGCTAAGTTTTAACTCATGACGTATTGATGCTGCGATACCCGTTGTATTAACCTGAAAAGAATCAGAAAGCACGATACAATTCGCGTCAAATGAAGCTTCAACCTGGTAGTATCCTTCTGTTATTGCAGAATAGACTTGCTCTGTTGCACCGGGAATTTCAACCCCGTTTAAGAACCACTGCCATGCATTGCCGGCATTTGCTGTTAGTTGATTTCCGGAAAGACTAATGCTAAGATCAGGGTCCGGCAATACAACATACTCCAACTCCAAACCAAGGAAACTTATCAGATCGGGGCACAATTCGGGTGCTCCGCTTACGGTGTAAAGTCCCGTTTGTGTTATGTTAAGCACTTGCGCGTTTTCATCCGGTAGAGGCACTCCGTTGCGGTACCATACGATCGAATTTGTGTAGGGCATCATCAGTTCAAGTGTAGCATCCTGTCCGCAGGCAACTTCCCACACTCCATTTTGGTTCAGTTCGGCACTGCCGCCGTGCATTACGACCGGAGGAAGGAAAATATACCCATCAACAAGCACTGTATCGCTAAATTCGTTGCAATTGCCAGCATACACCTGCGCAAAAAAGCTGTACCCCGAATGATCAAATTGATTCAGATTAACCGCAAGTGAATTCTCCCAGCCGGGAATTTCTTCCGCTTCAAAACTTCCAAAACTCAACCACTTGAACCATTTTACAGAGTCATATGCTGTAGGAGTGATGGTGAGATTAAGTTCTCCCGTTTCCTGTGGACAAAGAATGAGGTTATCGGGCGAAAGTGTAGCGGTAAAATCGCATTGAGCAGCACTTGTGAGTGAATTACAAAGAATCCAGAAAGTCAATAAGTATAGAATTGAATTACGCATTTGAATTTAAAATAGGTGTTCAAAAATAATAATTCGACAGAACTAAAAGCTGACATTCAGCAGCATGCTGAATAATTACGGAGCCGAAAAAGCCTGATTGGCAATAAATGCAGAGTCGGTGAGGGTATGGAGAAAAGCAACGATGTCTTCCATTTCAGTTTGCGACAGACGGCCATGAACCGAAAATGCAAGTGCCGGATCCAGGTTTGGATGCTGCTGAAAACCGGTGTTATAATGCTGCACACATTCCAAAAGCGTCTCAAAACGGCCGTCGTGCATATACGGTGCAGTTAAGGCGATGTTGCGCAAACTTGGAGTTTTGAATTTTCCTTTGTCTGATTCGTTCAGCGTTATCAGAAAACGTCCTTGGTCGTTGTATTCCAGATTTAGCCCTGTATTTCGGTATCCAAAATCGGTGAATAATCCGCCCAATGTGTGGCAATGGTTGCAATCGCCTTTGTTCATGTCGCTGAACAGGTTCATACCTCTGATTTCCTGTTCCGAAAATTGTGCATCGCCACGAATGTAGCGGTCGTATCTCGAATCGGCAGAAATCATTGTGCGCTCGAATTGCGCAATTGCCTTCATGAGTAAAAACGAGGTGGCACTCTTCGTTCCAAATGCTTTTTCGAACAAGGCTGGATATTCGCTGTGTGCATTAAGTTCATCGAGTGCATTTGTCAAATCTTCGTGCATCTCGATTGGGCTTGTAATAGGTGCCAAGACCTGCGATTCGAGATCGGTAGCACCGCCATCCCATAACAAGGCCGGGGCCCATGCCAGGTTAAATAACGGCATCGAATTGCGTGTTCCGGCAATTCCATCGATACCGGTACTCAACGTGTTTTCGTGGTCGGTAAAGCCAAAATTCTGGGCATGGCAGTTGGAACACGACATCGCATTGTTTCCGGATAGTATCGGGTCGTAAAACAATTTCCGGCCTAATGCAACACCTTCAAGCGTGGTTGGGTTGTTCTGCGGAATTGTTAGCTGGGGTAAGCCAAATGGCGCTTGAATGTTGAGCGGAGTGGGGCCTTGGGCAACATCATCTCCTGGAACAGGAACATCCTTCGCACACGAGCTAAAGATAAATATTGCACAAAGAATCCAAATATTCCTCACAGGCTTACTCTATTGAGCGAATGGAGAATGTTTGTTTTAAATTGGCCTTGAAAGCGAGAATCCATGGTTTATCGGAAGGTGTAATGCTTTGTTGGTTTTGCCAAATTGTATAATTCAAGGTATTTACCGCACCATACGCCTTAAGCAGGTCGAAATTCAACCGTATTGTTTTTAATTTACCTTCCATAGTAAAAGACTGCAGAGGGATTTCAATTTCCGTATAACCACTGTTGGTCCCGAGATGGTATACAAACGGCTGCAATATTCCGGCTGAATCCAGAAATTGGCCTTCGTGCTTGAGGAAAATATAACCTGTGTTCCATGTCCACACCATGCCATCCGATGGATCTAAGTCGCCACCTCCATTTACCAACGTCGCATTTTGTACTGAATCTACTCCAATTGAAAACCGCAATGCTGAATAGCTTCCATCAGCAACATTATTCAATTTAAATGTTTTGGTAGTATCGAATTCTTCATTTACCACTTCGATATTCGGGAAGCTCTCGAAACTACCATCCTGTTTTACAAGCTTAAAATTGCTTAAGATGTATTTTAGTGTTGATGTTTTAAACGAATTCCCCGCCGGATTTTGAAACACATCAAAAAAATTGATTGGAGTGCTGCCACTACTGTGGTCTATTACAAATTGAATTTCCTGTTGTGGTATTTCCTGTTCATCTTTTTTACAGCCGTTGAGCATTAAAATGGCTAGAAATATTACTATTGCTTGAGATATTGTTCGCATATACATCGAACAAAAATACGGAAATTGGGTTCAAATTTTCGAACGATTTTTAAAATGCTCGCCCATCAAATCCCCTATCTTTACGCCCAATGAGTGTTTCGGGCAAAGCCTTCGATTTTCAGTTGTTAAAACGGGTATTAAAAGCAGTTCGTCCGCAGCGTCGTTTGCTCCTTGCCGCCGTTTCCATAACTGTTTTCCTGGCTTTCCTAAGTCCGGTTCGGCCCTTGTTGGTGCAATACACTATTGACACCTATGTGTTGGGTCAACGAACCGGAAACCTCGCCGTTTATGCGATTATCATGATTTCGGTATTGTTGGTTGAGGCCATCGGACAATTTTCGTCGGGGTATGTGAGCAATTTGCTCGGGCAGTCGGTGATTCGCGATTTACGAACTAAGGTTTACAATCATGTGCTTTCGCTCAACGTGAAGTATTTCGACCGCAACCCAATCGGGATGCTTATTACTCGTGTAGTGAGTGATATCGAAACCATCGCCTCGGTTTTTACGGAAGGAATTGTGATTGTTTTTGGCGATTTACTGCAGCTTTCGGTGGTGCTTTTTGTGATGTTTTACACCGACTGGCAACTTTCGCTGATCTGTATTTCGACTATACCGTTGCTACTTATTGCCACGAATATTTTCAAGAACGGAATCAAGTCGGCATTTCAGGATGTGCGTAACCAAGTTGCGCGCCTAAACACGTTTGTCCAGGAACACATCAGCGGCATGAGTGTGATTCAGGTTTTTTCGCGCGAGGAGGAAGAATTGAAGAAATTTAAAGCAATAAACCGCGAGCACGCTGCTGCACACATTCGGTCGGTTTGGCATTATTCCATTTTTTTACCGGTAGTCGAAATTCTGTCGGCGGTTTCTTTGGGACTGCTGATTTGGCTAGGGGCTGATGGTGTTATGGACGGACGATTCACCGTCGGTAACCTGATTGCATTTACGATGTACGTAAACATGCTTTTTCGTCCGATTCGCACACTGGCCGATCGCTTTAATACGCTGCAAATGGGCATGGTGAGTTCAGAGCGTGTATTCAAACTGCTCGATGAAACAGATGCGCTGGAACCTGAAAGCGGTAAAATCATTCCCGAAAACCTGAACGGTGATATCGAATTTCGCAAAATATGGATGGCATATAAAGACGATGACTGGGTGCTGCGCGATTTGTCGTTTTCGGTCAAAAGAGGAACGACGGTGGCCATTGTTGGCGCAACTGGTTCGGGAAAAACGACCATAATAAATCTTGTAAATCGTTTTTACGAATACCAGAAAGGCGAAATTTTACTGGATGGATTGCCTCTCTACGATTACGATATTTCGTTTTTACGCAGCGAAATTGCTGTGGTATTGCAGGATGTGTTTCTGTTTTCAGACAGCATCGCGAACAACATCAGTCTGAACAATCCTGAAATAACGCAGCAAATGATAGAACAGGCAGCCCATGAAGTTGGCGCCGATGAGTTTATTCGAAAACTTCCGGGTGGTTATGCATTCAATGTAATGGAGCGCGGATCAATGCTGAGCGCAGGTCAACGGCAATTGATCGCATTCATCCGTGCCTATTTATACAATCCGGCAATTCTTGTGCTCGACGAGGCTACATCATCTGTCGATGCCGAAACGGAGGACTTAATTCGCATCGCTACCGAAAAATTGACACGCAACCGAACATCAATCATCATTGCACACCGTTTGGCCACCGTGCAAAAGGCCGATCAAATCATTGTGATGGATAAAGGTCAGGTTCTCGAGTCGGGCAATCACCAGGAATTGCTTGCAAAAAATGGGAAATACCGAAAGCTGTATGAATTGCAGTTTGCAGCGGAAGTTTAAAACTCAAAATTGAACTGTTCCGTACGCAACTTGTCGTAGGCTGCCTGATCGAATTCGAATAAACTGGCCCGTTTGTGCGGAACACCCTTTTGTTTCTCCTCCAGCTGTTTGATAAATCCTTTGTTCAGGATTTTCCGACGGAAATTGCGCTTATCGAGCTGGGTGCCCAATATGGTTTCGTAAACACGCTGCAACTGACCTAAGGTGAATTTTTGAGGTAAAAGTTCGAATCCTATCGGCTCGATACGCAGCTTTGTTTTTAAGCTCTTTAATGCGGCATCGAGAATCTGATTGTGATCGAAGGCAAGTTGCGGAACCTCAGAAACCGGGCACCAGAATGCTTTGCGTGCAAACGATGATGCCGATGGAAGGTAATCGCCAATCTTTACAAGCGAATAATAGGCAACTGTA
>CANMGM010000035.1 GCA_947497195.1 Bacteroidota bacterium | reverse complement strand
GTAATCGGGATTGCGCGTCATGCCGCATTCGCAATACTGGCAAGAACCATCATCTTGCGTTGCATCCGGATTGAACGACAATGAACTTGGGTCTGTACATCCTTTTACAGGTCCTGAACAGGCTTTCAAATCTTCTGCACGCACATCCTGTACTTTAATGAACTTGCCTTTGTTGCCCTGCGTTGTTACCAAAACAACTTTACCATCTTTGTAAAATACGTGAGCATCGGCTTCATTTACGAAGAAACGACGTCCGGTATTGAGATACGATTCCAATGGCGCATTTTTACGAATGATTTTACGCTTTGGCTTCCAATATTTATAGAGGTGTACTTCGCATCCTTCATCGGTTCCCATCAAAATGTCGTATGGATAAACGCCGGCAAAATTTGCCAGTGCCTGATCTTTGCCCATTCCGATTTCGAGCTTAGTAAGTTGCTCGGTAGTAACGTGCAATGTAGGCAACATTGGTTTTTTAACCTTGCAGGAACCCAAACCAATTACAAGCAGAACGATTGATAATTTTAAAAGTGTTTTCATCGCGCAAATTATTTTTTGTTAAGGATTTGGTTCATCTGGTTCAATGCATTTTTAGAATCGGCCAACCCTGCCGAAGTGTAGTAATACAGCATTTTTCCGCTTTGAGCATCAAATACCACAACTAAATCGCTGGGATTGATGTAGCGCGGTGCGCCAAGATTAAGGTTCGCCTCGCTGTTGTAAGCGCCTCTTACCTTCATGTGGTGGTGAACGTATTTGTATTCAACCATTTTAACCCCGTCTTTTGCATTTACATACATGTCGAACGGTGGCGCATCCAATACATTATCGACTTCGCTCATCGACATGCCTTTTTGCAATTTGTAGATTTTCGATACGGTGGTGTAGCTTGGCAACATCACGGTACTGCATGCACTGAATAGCAGTGCGATTGGGAGAAAAAGTACTAGTTTTTTCATAGTGATTTGTTTCCTACTCTCAGGCTTTTCGGATTCGCCCCGTTTTTGAATAATGGTTTCTGGACTCCATTTTTTATTCACGTTTTTGATTTAGAATTTGCAGTGATTGTTGTTCTTCATATAGTCTTTTAAATTAGAGGATATATTGGATTTATTAATTTGAATAGCTATTTCACGATATCGTCAAAAACGTCGCAAAAGAGCAATTTAATTTTAAGTGATTACATTCTTATCTCTATTTGTTTTCATAAGTTTTTAACAAAGCAAAACTATACCTGTGTAGTGAAATATTCTTGCAGTGAGTTTCTTTTTTAGTGTTTAACGATAATTTTAACCCAAATTTAATTTACAGCATTGTTTGAGGCTGAGGTAAAAGATTTCGCATAATTTTACCAAGTGAAATCTTTCTACCACTTCCTGATTGTTTTTCTTATTGCGCCATCGTTTCAGGCGCAGGATTCAAAGCGCATGAGCCTGCAGCAATGCATCGATCAGGCATGGAATAACAATTTGCAACTTCGGCAAAGCCTACTGCAGGTGCAACAAAGCGATATCAACCTGCTGCAATCAAAAGCGCAAAGTTTGCCATCGCTGAATGCTTCTGCAAACCATACCTACAATACCGGCCGACGCATCGACCCTTTCACCAACCAGTTTGCCGACCAACGCGTTCTATCACAAAACTTTAGCTTAAGCAGCGGCGTTAATTTGTTTGCTGGTTTGAGCAATTGGAATTCAATTAAAGCGAATAGTGAGAGTTTGAAGGCTGCAAAATTGAGCGCCGAACAGATCAAGAACGACATAGCACTGCAGGTTGCCAATGCATTTCTAACAGTCTTGCTTGCCGACGAATTGATGAAGATTGCCGACAGTCAGTTCGTCCTCGCTGAAAAACAAACCGAGCGTGCCAAATTGCTGCTCGATGCCGGTCGCTCGGCCATGGGCGATTACCTTCAAGTTGAAGCCAACCGCGACAACGAATCGCTGAATCTCGTTCGGGCACGAAACAACAAGGAAGCGGCATTGCTAACGCTCGCGCAACTTATTCAATTGGATGATGCCAGCGGATTTGACATTGTAGCGCCCGACTTCAGTAAAACTGAGGCGAAACTGCCGGCATTCGATGCCAATCAGGTTTACACAAATGCATTGCAATGGCAACCTGGTATCTTGAGTGCCGAACGCACTGTGTCGAGCGCCGATTATCTACTCAAAGCAGCAAGAGGTCAATACCTGCCTACCTTGTCGGCATTTGGCGGAATTGGTACGGGGTATTCGGAATTGTCGAGAAAAGTAACCGGGGTCGAAACGCAACAGCAAAACATTGGCAGCATTGATGGCGTACCTATTTTGCTCGATGTGAATGTACCTACTTATGCGCTAACACCATTTAACGAACAGCTCGACCAGAATTTCAACCGCACGTTCGGCTTTTCGCTCAATGTGCCGCTGTTTAACAATTTGCGCACACGCTCGCAGGTTAATTTGCAGAAAATAGCGGTCGACAATGCCCGCATTCAATCCGATATCCAGAAAAATCAATTGCGGCGCGACATCCAAACAGCTTGGCAAAATGCGAAAGCGGCTTACGAACGCCTTAGCGCAACAACTAAAGCCCTCAGCGCTACCGAAAAGGCATTCGAATACACCACAACACGTTACGACGAAGGCTTGCTGAATATTTACGATTTTACGGCCGGCCGAAATCAGCTCGTTGCCGCACAGTCGAATCAGGCACAAGCACGATTCGAACTCATTCTTCGCTTAAAAGTTCTAGATTTTTACCTGGGGAAACCCATCGCATTCTAACCATGAAAAAACGTACTAAAATCCTGCTCATCATTGCCGGCGCTTTAATCGTTCTGGGAATCATCGGAAAAATGGCCGGATGGTTCGGTAAAAAACCCGGAGTTGAAGTGGCCGTGGAAAAAGCTGCTCTGCGCGACATCACCGAAATGGTATCGGCAAACGGAAAGATTCAGCCCGAAGTGGAAGTGAAAATCTCTGCCGATGTTTCGGGCGAAATCGTCGAACTACATGTGAAAGAGGGTCAGAAAGTGCAGAAAGGTCAGCACCTGCTTACCATCAATCCCGACCTAATCCAATCGGCGGCCGATCGTGTAGCTGCTGCCTTGAATCAGACCAAAGCCAATCTTGCGAATGCCAAAGCACGCGAAAATCAGGCGAAGGCCAATTTTGTAAATGCCGAACAGAGCTTCAACCGAAGCAAGAAACTTCGCGATCAGCAAGCCATCTCAGCTGCCGAATACGATGCTGCCATAGCGCAATTTGAAAGTGCAAAAGGCGAACTCGAAGCTGCAAAGCAGAGTGTATTTGCCGCCGAATTCGCCGTAAATAGCGCACAGGCATCCTTAAAAGAAGCAAACGACAACCTCAACCGCACCCGAATATACGCCCCAACCGATGGCACAATCTCTAAATTGAATGTTGAATTGGGCGAACGCGTGGTTGGAACCGCACAAATGAGTGGAACCGAATTGCTGCGCATTGCCAATCTTTCGGAAATGGAAGTGAGCGTTGATGTAAACGAAAACGATATTGTGCGTATCCAGCTCAACGACACCGCCAATGTTGAGGTTGATGCTTACGGCGACCGAATTTTCAAGGGCATTGTTACCGAAATTGCCAACTCTTCGAAGACGGCCGGCGACGTAATGAATACTGGCGATCAGGTAACCAATTTTTCGGTTAAAATCCGAATTCTGCGCAGCTCGTATCAAGATTTACTGGATACTGCCCAAGCTCACCTCTCGCCTTTCAGACCGGGTATGTCGGCCACAGTTGATATCCTTACCGAAACACAGAAAAACGTAATTGCAGTACCGATTATGGCTGTAACGACACGTGCATCCGATGACTCCACAAAGAAAAGCGACTCGGGAATTGATGAACTCGACGAGGTAGTATTTGTGCATCAGAACGGAAAAATCAGAAAATTGAAGGTGAAGACCGGAATTCAAGACATGAACCACATCCGCATCCTGGAAGGAATCAAAGTAGGCGATGAGGTTATTGCTGCACCTTACACAGCCATTTCGAAACTGCTGCGCGATAGCATGGATGTGATTGTTGTGGATGCTTCGTCCCTCTACACCCAACAGGAATAAACTTGGCTTGTTTCCTTCATATCGAAACGGCAACAGGCATTTGTTCGGTTGCGCTAAGTAAAAACGGGAATCTGCTCGCCGTTGAAAGCCGAAACGAAGGCTACAAACACGCCGAGAATATTTTGGTATTGGTAGAAAAAATTAAAGAAACAGCAGGAATTGATTTATCGGAAATTGATGCCGTCGTGGTTTCGGCAGGCCCTGGTTCATACACCGGTTTGCGCATTGGCATGTCGACCGCCAAGGGAATTTGCTACGCATTAGACAAGGAACTAATTGTTGTCGATACACTCGAAATTATTGCTGCAGGATACAGGAGATGTAATCCTGGATTTTCAGGCTTAATTCTTCCCATGCTCGATGCCCGCCGCATGGAAGTATATACCGCTCTTTTTGACGAAAGAGGAAGTCGCTTAATGGAAAATGCGCCTGTAATTCTGGATGAAAAAAGCTTCTCAGATTTGCGAAACAAACGCCTAGCGATAATCGGCGATGGCGCTGCGAAATTCAGTGAAATTGCGCAGGCCGGAAGCTGGACATTTGAACCATCCTTTTCATGGGATGCGCAAGACAGCATCAACATGGCGACGGAAGCATTCGAAAAGGAGCAATTTGCAGATCTGGCCTATGCCGAACCCAATTACCTGAAGCCGTTTTACACCACGGCGAAGCCTGTTCAATTATGAAAGGAAGAGTAATTCGATCGACAGGAAGTTTCGCAACGGTTCGAACAGAATCGGGCCTTACGCTCGAATGCACAATCAGAGGAATCTTCCGATTAAAGGGCATACGCAGCACCAATCCGGTAGCTGTTGGCGATTGGGTTGAAATAAAAGGAGACGCAGGTGAATCGGCGATTACGGAAATTTATCCCCGCGAGAATTACATCATCCGCAAATCCATCAACCTCAGCAAAGAATCGCATATTCTGGCGGCCAACATCGATCAGGCCTTTGTAATTGCAACGCTGCACTCTCCGCGCACATCGCTGGGCTTTGTCGACAGGTTGTTGGTTACCTGCGAGGCGTATCACATTCCGGTGAGTATTGTGCTGAACAAAACCGATTTATACACCAGCGAGAAGGATAAAAAAAACGTAGCGCATTTCTACGCGGTGTACCGTGAGGCAGGATATCGCATCATCGAAACATCGGCCGAGCATGCAATTGGTATCGAAACGCTGAAGGTAGCCATGCGCGGTAAAGTGAATTTGTTCAGTGGTCATTCGGGCGCAGGCAAATCGAGTTTGATAAACCTTCTTGCACCAGGCGTTAATTTACGCACCGGAGCTTTGTCGAGCGCGCACAACAAGGGTCAGCACACTACCACCTTTGCCGAATTGCATGAGCTGTTTAGCGACACTTGGATCATCGATACGCCGGGTATCAAGGAGTTCGGGATGGTAAACATGGAGAAACACGAACTGGGCGGCTATTTCCCCGAGATTGCTGCGCTTTCGGAAGATTGCAAATTCAACAATTGCCTGCATGTTTCGGAGCCGGGCTGTGCGGTTCGCGAAAATGCCGGAACCGACAAACTGCATGCACGCCGATACGAATCGTATTTGGGGATGCTGGAGTCGGATGAATTGAAAAAAATCTGGAAGGATTAATTCGCCAGCGGATATAGCATTTTACCGTCAATTTCGACCTGCTTTTTTAAGATGGGAGTGACTTTCTGCATGATTTGCTGCTGCAGCACTTGCAGTAACTTTTTTTTCACAAAATGCCGATGCACAACCAATCCAACAGATCGATACGGAACCGGCGCATCGAAATTCCGCAAGTGAAGCTTTTCAGCTTTCGAAAAATCGCTTACAGCCAACAAAGGGAGCAAAGTTGCTGCGCTATTCGATTTCACAAAACGTAGCAGGCTATCGATAGACCCCGCTTTATATTCAAAATTTAATATCGTATTGCTCTGTTCCGAAATGAAATCGCAAAACTGCAATACCTGCGTGCGCATGCAATGGCTGTCTTCGAGCAAACATAAATTGTCGAGCTTTATTTTTCTTGCTTTGATGGTCTTTTTTGAGGTTTGCACAGCATCGAAATACAGAAAAGGCTCGTCGTAAAGCCGGTATTCTTCGAGTTCTGCATTGTTGAGCGGAATGGAAACGATGCCAATATCGAGCTCGCGTGATTTTAACCTTCGTTCAATTTCGGATGTTGTTTCTTCGCGAACCGTAATTTTTAAATTGGGAAATTTTAACGCAAAATCTTGCAGAAAAAGCGGCAATAAAAAGGGAGCAATGGTAGGAATAACCGAAAGGGTTAATGATCCGGCAATTTCGCCCTTAATTTCTTTGGTAAGCTCCTGTAATTGGTCGATTTGAGCCGTGATGTTCTTAATTTGGCCTATGATAAGTGCCCCCTCATTGGTAAGCTGAACGGGCTTTTTCTTTCGGTCAAAAATTTTGATCCCCATCTCATCCTCAAGCTTAGAAATCATCGTGCTTAAGGTGGATTGCGTAATGCAACACTTATCCGCCGCCTGTTCAAAATGCCGGTATTCGGCAACGGCCAACACATATTGCAGCTGCTGTATGTTCATCTATTTTGTCAATGATACTATTGAAACTATCGTTTTTATCAAACAAAGCTATGGCTTACATTTGATAATTCAAATAAAATACACATGATGAAAAATACACTTGTTATATGTGCGCTATCATTTGCTATTCAGGCAAATGCGCAGGACTCGGCCGAAACCGGGGGCAAATGTCCACTCGGTCACGACCGTAAAGAATCTGTTGCAGCGCCTCAAAGCGAACCGAGTTCCAAACCAACCATGCAAAGCAATAAAGATTGGTGGCCAAGTCAATTAGACCTTGGTGTGCTTCGCAGCAATTCTGCATTATCGAACCCGATGGATGCGGGATTTAATTACACCAAAGCCTTCAGTTCGCTCGATTATCAGGCATTAAAAAAAGACCTACGCGATTTGATGACCTCATCGCAGGACTTTTGGCCGGCAGATTTCGGCAATTACGCTGGGTTCTTTATCCGAATGGCGTGGCACAGCGCAGGAACCTATCGTACAGCCGATGGGCGTGGCGGTTCGCGTGCAGGTCAGCAACGTTTTGCTCCCCTCAACAGCTGGCCCGATAATGCCAATTTAGATAAGGCGAGACGATTGCTTTGGCCCATCAAGCAGAAATACGGCAATAAAATTTCTTGGGCCGATTTGATGATATTAACCGGCAACGTAGCTCTCGAAACGGCCGGCTTTAAAACCTTTGGGTTTGCAGGTGGCCGCGTTGATGTTTGGGAACCCGAGTCGCATGTATACTGGGGATCAGAAACGAAATGGCTCGACGATAAGCGTTATTCTGAAGGAAGGAAATTGGAAAATCCACTCGCTGCGGTGCAAATGGGATTGATCTATGTGAATCCTGAAGGCCCCAACGGCAATCCCGATCCCATATTGGCAGCGAAAGATATCCGCGAAACCTTTGGCCGAATGGGCATGAACGACGAAGAAACGGTAGCATTGGTAGCAGGTGGCCATACGCTTGGTAAAACACACGGAGCGGGCGACACAAAAAATGTTGGCAAAGAACCCGAGTCCGCCGGTATTGAAGAACAGGGGCTCGGATGGAACAGTACCTACAATTCGGGCAAGGGCAAAGATGCCATCACATCGGGACTCGAAGTTACCTGGACCGGTACACCCGATAAATGGAATCAAGGCTTTTTCAAGATTCTCTTTAAATACGAATGGGAATTGACGAAAAGTCCTGCTGGCGCGCACCAGTGGGTAGCAAAAACCGACGATAAAATCATTCCCGACGCATTCGACCCGAATGTGAAGCACAAACCTACCATGCTTACTACAGACCTTTCGTTACGCTTTGATCCGGTGTATGAAAAAATCTCACGTAAATTCATGGAAAATCCGGATGCGTTTAACGATGCATTTGCGCGCGCTTGGTTTAAATTAACCCATCGCGACATGGGGCCCAAAACTACCTATCTCGGCCCAGAGGCTCCGAATGAAGATTTGATTTGGCAAGATCCAATTCCCGCACTGAATCATAAAGTTGTTAGCGACAAAGAAATTGTGCAACTCAAGGCGAACATTCTCAACTCAGGTTTGAGCATCAGCGAAATGGTCGAAACGGCCTGGGCATCGGCTTCTACCTATCGGGGAACCGATCGCCGCGGGGGCGCCAACGGAGCGCGCATTCGCCTCGAACCGCAACGCAGCTGGGAAGTAAACAATCCTGCGCAATTAACTAAGGTACTTGCAGCTTTGGAGAAAATTCAGAAAGAATTCAATAACCAGTCGAAAGAAACAAAAGTTTCGATGGCCGATTTAATTGTGCTGGCAGGTAACGTTGGTGTTGAGCAAGCTGCTAAGAATGCCGGTCATTCGGTATCCGTTCCCTTTGCTCCCGGTCGTATGGATGCCTCGCAGGAACAAACCGACGTAAAATCGTTCGCATATCTCGAACCGCAAGCAGATGGATTCAGAAATTACCTTAAAACAAATTACACTCTTGCCACAGAGGCGTTGCTGGTAGATAAGGCACAATTGCTCACGTTATCGGCCCCAGAAATGACCGTATTGCTTGGAGGGATGCGCACCCTGCAAACCAATTTCGATAACTCCATGAATGGTGTATTTACCAGCAGCAACGACAAGCTTACCAACGATTTCTTCGTTAAACTGCTCGAAATTGGAACAACATGGAAAGCTAAAGACGAGAAGAACGAAATCTTCGAAGGCCGCGATGCCAAAACCAATGCCGTTAAATGGACGGCGACGCGTGCCGATTTAATCTTTGGGTCGAACTCCGAATTGCGCGCCATTGCAGAAGTATATGCGAGCGCCGATGCCAAAGACAAATTTGTGAGAGACTTTGTTGCTGCCTGGACCAAAGTGATGAACCTCGATCGCTTTGATTTGAACTAGAAAGTAAATAATCAAAAGAAAGGAGTCTATCAATTGGTGATAGACTCCTTTTTTATTTCGCAGCTTTCCTAATTCGCTTGCGTTTATCCATATAGGTTAAAATAGCATCTTCAGTAGTTAACCAATTTTTGCCTTCTTTATAGCCGGCAATTTTACCCTGCCTAACCAATAAACTAATATATTCTTGTCCATATGGCAATTTTTCTTCTTCAACAATTGTAGAAATGGGAAGAAAATCTTCGTAGGTGTTATTCAATTGGCTTATGTAAATATCGAGCGAACGCTCCAATGCCTGCAGAACTAGCGTTACCAGTTTTTCGTAAGAGCCATTATTCGCTTTGTTTAGTGCATCGTAATATTTCTTGCGGTCTTGCTGCAGTATGATTGCCGGAGGGTAACCTTCGCTCATGAGCAGTAAATTGAACAACAAACGAACTGTTCTGCCATTGCCATCAAAGAAAGGGTGAATGCAAGCAAATCGATGATGAAAAATAGTGGCTTTAACCGGTAAAGGCAAGTTTTGCTCTGCATTTACCCATGAAAGCAATTCTTCCATTAGCCCTTCAACCTTCAAGGCATTGGGCGGAGTAAAATTGGCTCCCATAATGCGCACACCCGAATTGCGATACCTTCCTCCGAATTCCTTTTCAATACGCTGAAGCACCAGCGCATGCACACTTAAAATATCCCCCGCGTTTAATTTATACCCTTTTTGAGCCTGCTTCTCAATAAATGAAATAGCATCATGGTGATTGAGTATTTCGAAGTGCTCACGAAGCGATTTGCCACCAACGGTAAGGCCGTCTTCGAGTACAAGTCTTGTCTCTTGAAGTGTTAGTGTATTGCCTTCAATGCTGTTTGAATGATATGTCCATTCCATCGCAAAACCATCCCTTATGCGGGCAAGCGCAGCACTCGAAATAGGCCTCATACTAAGAAGCTGCCTATACTTTACATCTATGCGTTGGAGCATTTCCTGCTGCAACTGACTTTCCCAAGTAAACGCTCTCCAGTCCATCCCACAAATATCGGATTATTTCTTTAATCTATTATCCGATATTTAACTCGTCCTACTATTTTACCAATTTGTTGAGCTTAAAATGAAGTTATACAAGAAAAACAGGGCAATCGTTAAAATCAAATGACTCAAACAAAAACGGCTGAAAATAATTTCAGCCGTTTTATTCGAGTTATTGAATCTTTTGTATCCAGATTTTCAAATCCTTCCGGTTGTAATCGAACATGAGGTATTGTCCTTCGCCAAAGGAATGGGCCCCTTTGTATAAATTGTAGTCGCCCGATGGACTGTCGGAATTAAACGAATACTGCCCGTTTCCGGTAGCCTTAGCAAATTTCCCAAGTTTGTTCAACTTTTCTGAAACCCACGCATCCATATCGATTTCGGGCAAGCCTTCGGTTGAAACTGATCCTAACGGAAGGAAGTACATTTTGCTTTTCAATCCATCATCGTTTCGGTAAGCAATTATCTGCTTGCCTCCCATTTCGATTACTTCGCGGTAACAGAAAAATCCCTGACCATACATGTAGTTTGCAACAGCAAGTCCTTTGTCGGATGCTACCTTTCCGCTTATTCTTGCCTCCTTGTTCAATTTGGGAACCACTTGAATATTCGTTAAGTCGCCCGAATCATCGTAATGAAAAAGAACAAAATCGAGCACGGTGAATCCGATCTCAGGTCCGTTAGATGACGAGCCGCCGCCGCCGCCTAAAACAGCAGCTGCACCACTACCCGTTAAGTTAGCATTGTTCGCTTTTTTAAATTGTTCGGTAATTACAACATAGCCACCTTCATTTTTACGCACCACATCTTCAACCATTATTTTGGTTTTACCGCCAAGCAATGCCGACGAAAATTCTCCTTGGATTTTATCTTTCAAACTATCCCAGGTTCGTTTGCTAAATGTTTTCAGTTCGCCATCTTTACCAACAACCGCCATGAAAATGCCTTCCGAATTTTTATCGTTGTACTTATTCTTTTTAAAGTACATGCCTCCGGTGGCCACCTCACCACGCGGTGTAACACGAATAAATGCAGGCGCACCGCCATCTTCACCTGAGTTTAAATCTGTACTGAACACCTGTTCGCCATCTTCGATACCATAAGCTTGCACCGAAAACTGAAAATTATCGGATGCCCGGTTTGGATTTTCCTCTTTAAGCAGGAATAACTTTCCTCCATCAACCTTTGAATCGGCAACTGTCCAGAAAGCATCTTCAGGAATCTGATTCTGAGTCCATTTACTAACGAGGTCTTTATTAATGCGTTCAAGGATAAATCCAAACTTCTTATCCTTTACCGGACGCACAAGAATAAATTCTTCTTCGTTAATGGGATGAATAACCGGGTAGTTTTCGGGCGTTGATAGGAACCTGGCGACATTTTCCTCAACCTGTTTTTGGATCACGTTCCCTTCTGCATCGAGCGTAACCATGGTCCGGGTTTTCTTCATGCCATCGACGAAAATAAACATGAAGTATTTTCCGGTAAAGGCCGAAGATGCCAATTCAGAAAACTTGCTAACTTCAACTTCGGTGGTTTTAATTTCCTCAAGGTTTTTGTTGTAAAGACGCAGCACAAAATTGGCCATTCCTTTGGTTTCGGTTTTTTCGCCGAACCAGCTTAAATAAACAATTTGACCGCCAATTGACCGAACGCCGGTAAAGCCGCGTGGAGTTGGAATGGGCAAGGTCGTTTCCTGAGAAAAAACCTGCAGAAAACACATTAAAAATAAAAAAGAGACGAAAAATGGTTTGTTGGTTTTCATATTGGGGCTTTTGAGGCATCGAAAGTACAATCTAATTTGACACGAAAACGCCTCTCAGAATAAATCATTAGTTATCAACGAAATTGAATCCATGATGTATGCAATTGAGCTAAAAGCGACCACCAAAACTTTTATAATGACGGTTCCAATATTAATAGGTAAATTAGGTTTATGGGGGCATTTCAATAAGATTTAACTTAAGCGGATAGATAAATAAGTGCTAATGCCTATTTGAAAATTTAACTAATTTATTTTACTTTAAAAATCAATAAGACGCAATTATGAAGCTATTTACACAATTCATTATTGGAAGTTTGTTGTTTCTAGCAAACCCGATTGTCGCACAATATCAATTTGTTTTAACACTCAACAATAGCGAGGAGATAGCGATGCTGGTTTCTGAAATACAAAGCATTAAGTTTGAAAGCCAATCGTTGATTTTGAATAAGGTTGATGGCAATACATTGAATTGGTTAATAAGCGACATTAACAATTATCGCTTCGATAATGTAACTTCTGCAACCCTTACAGAAACAAGTGAGAATAGCCAAATTGAAATTTATCCGAATCCTTCTAATGGACAAGCGATCTTTTCTTTTTCCAGTCCCGATAAACAGCACGTGTCAATTGGCATTTTTGATTTGTTAGGACAAGAAATATTGATGGTGTATTCTGGAATTCAGGAAGGCAAACAAACATATTCTTTAGACACGCAAATTCCTTCAGGCGTTTATATCTGTAAAGTTGTTGGAGAACAGAGAATTTGGACAAAATCATTCATTGTAAATTAATTTCCATGAAAATATTTTACTCGCTTCTGATTGTTTTGATCGCGTCAAAAGGATATTCTCAAACGCAGCAAAACATAAATACAAACAGTGGAACAGTTTCGAATTGGATCAACCAAATCGATAGCATTCGGTTTAACTCAAATACCAATCAAATGGAGGTCATTCTGCAAAGCGGCTCGAATGAATCACATGCTTTGGGAGAGATAAACAATGTAACATTTAGCACCACAGCAGTTGCTCCGTGTGGTGGACAAGACACAATTACAGATGTAGATGGGAACGTTTATACTTTGGTAGAAATCGGGAATCAATGTTGGTTCAGGGAGAATTTAAAAACAACGAAATTCGTTGATGGAAGTGAAATCCCCTATGTGCTCGACCAAATCACCTGGAATAATGCAACAACTCCCGCCCGACGATATCCAAATAGTAACAATGTAGCACTGGGCTATGAAATAGGGTTTTTGTATAATTGGTATACGGTTGAAGATCCTAGAGTTTTATGTCCAATAGGTTCGCATGTGCCTACCGACGCTGAATGGGCCGAACTTGTTAATCATTTGGGCGGAGATTCGGTTGCTGGCGGCAAATTGAAAATGGCGGGAACAGAATATTGGCAAAGCCCGAATACAGGAGCAACGAATTCGAGTGGTTTTAATGGCTTGCCTGGAGGCGCCATCCGCCCTCTAGATGGATACAATTGGACATTTCAAAACGGGTTTTGGTGGACATCTACCTTAAGTGATGATGCAACGCCAGGTCCAATTTATTGGAGAGCATATTACATCTCAGAAGAAATATTTAGAGACGTTTATTCCAAAAAATGGGGATTTTCTGTAAGATGTATTAAGGATTAAGCCGTTTTCGGTCTTTTATATTCTTGCTGCACCTAGAAAGCAAGCCCGAGAAGACTTCAATCGCATTTCGCATCACAGTTGCAAAGATTCTGGTAAAATTAGCTTGGCTAATCTGCCGCATTGGCAAGTATAGAATGCTTTTAATTTGGCGGGCAGCCGGGCTATTCGCCTGTAGCCACTACGTGGGCTGACGGCTTCTATCCCTGCCCGGTTTGTCGAAACTACAAGCATAATCGCCCGAACAGGGTAAATCGATGCATATGGCTGGCATGATAAACAAGCGATGTTGCTAATCGCG
>CANMGM010000034.1 GCA_947497195.1 Bacteroidota bacterium | reverse complement strand
CTGCGTTGAGGCCCAATCCGAGGTTATGCGCCTCAAGGGCGGCCAGGCGATAGGGTTCTATCGCCGCTTGCGGGTCTGTTAGATAATTATGCGCATATGCTTCGGTATACAGCTCGATGCGATCGGTTCCGGTGCGTGCTGCCGAATCGTACAAATCAAGATTCGTATCCATAAAAATTGAGGACCGAATTCCGGAAGCCTTCAAACGGCTAACCACATCGGTCAGAAAAGCTTCATTTTCTCTGGTATTCCAGCCCGCATTAGAAGTTAATGCATCGGGAGGGTCGGGAACCAGTGTAACCTGATGCGGTTTTACCGAAAGCACAAGATCCATAAATGCATCCGATGGATATCCTTCCACATTCAGTTCGGTTTTCACTGCGTCTTTCAGGTTGCGCACATCATCGAACGTAATGTGTCGGGCATCGGGCCTCGGATGTACCGTAATGCCTTGTGCCCCGAACAATTCAGCTTTTTTTGCAGCCTCAAGTAAATCGGGCATATTGCCGCCACGCGCATTGCGTATGAGGGCAATTTTATTGATGTTGACGCTAAGTTTTGTCATAAACCTGTGCAAAAGTACGGATTGATTTTTTTATATGCATCTTGCGCCGAATAACTCTTTTAGTAGGTTTGCATAGTTTGAAGAAACAAAGCAAACAATCCTGCGTTTAAGAATATAACCAACTCACGAACCATGCTGGCCGAAGAACTGATATCAGACACCATACCGCCGCTAAAACCGGCCGATTCGGGTATAAAAGCATTGCATTGGATGGATGAATTCAGGGTTTCGCATCTGCCGATTGTGCACAAAGGCGAGTTGTTGGGCCTGATTTCGGATGCCGATATTTTGGATTTGAATACACCGGAACAAGAACTGAGCAAACATCAGCTTTCGTTGATTCGTCCTTTTGTATACAAGCATCAGCATGTATATGATGTGATGAAGTTGATTAAGCGATTTAGCATTACGCTGGTTCCGGTTTTGGATGAAGAAAATCAGTACATCGGAAATATTGGATTGCGCGATTTGGTTGAACATTTTGCCGGGTCGCTTGCAGTCGATAACCCAGGAGGTGTGATTGTTCTCGAATTAAATCAAAACGATTACAGTTTAAGTCAGATTGCCCGTATCGTGGAGGAAAACGACACCAAGATTCTGAGTTTAAGCTTAAATGGCACCCCCGATTCAATGCTTGTTGAGCTAACGCTGAAGCTCAATCGTGAAGATATTCGCAGTATTCTGGCTTCGTTCAAGCGCTTTAATATTCAGGTAAAACTTTCGTTCCAACAAAATGAATTTTCAGACGATTTGCAAAATCGCTTCGACCAGTTTATGAACTTCATAAATATGTAGTTCTGTAGTTTGTGTTCCGAAAGGAATTACTTTCGCGAAGCTAATCATATTAAAATGCGTATAGCGGTTTTTGGGCGCACGTTCAGTGAACACAGAAGCGAAGTGGTTTCTGAACTCTATAGTGGCTTAATTAATCAGGGTCATCATCTGCTCATTCACGATTCTTTTTTAGCGAAAACGCAGAATTTATTGCCGAAAGAAGCAACCGCTGAAACGTTCGGAGGTTTACGTCCACTAACTCGCTGCGATTTAATGATTAGCATCGGTGGTGATGGCACTTTGCTAGAAGCTGTTACACATGTGCGTAATACGGGTACGCCGCTTTTGGGAATCAACACAGGCCGATTAGGGTTTTTAACGGCTTTTTCTGCCAAAGAAATTGGTGCAGCGATCAAGCTGATTAATTCGAACTCCATGTTCACCGAAAAAAGAACATTGCTGGAACTGGAGACAGAACCCAATCCGTTTTTAGAGTTTCCGTATGCATTGAATGAGATTACCCTCCACAAGAAGGACAATTCGTCGATGATTACGCTGGCTCTTTACAGAAACGGCGATTTGCTCAATAATTACTGGGCCGACGGACTCATCATCAGCACGGCAACCGGATCGACCGGATATTCGCTGTCATGCGGCGGTCCAATTATGTTGCCCGCCTCACAGAATTTTATCATTACACCAATTGCCCCGCATAACTTAAATGTTCGTCCACTGGTAATTTCGGACGAAGATTTACTGGAAATACGTCCGCAGGTGCGTGGCCGCGAGATGATGATTTCGCTCGATTCGCGGTCGGCATCGATGAGTGCCTTGCAGTCGGTATGTTTGCGAAAAGCGCCTTTTTCGGTTACGTTGGTGCGTAAAGAACAAGGAGATTTTTTGCATACGCTTCGCGAGAAATTAATGTGGGGAACCGACAAGCGTAATTAAAACGCAGATTAATTTTTCGAGATTTTTTTTTTAAGGGTGCCCGAATTTCAATTTTGATTCTATATTTGTGGGTTCAAGATTGACATTGTTCATGAAAAAACGCATTCTTTTATTGCTAAGCGTGGTGATGCTGGTTCAGCTATCACAGGCGCAACGTAAAAAGACGCGGTTCCTCGACCGGTGCGAAACGGTTTATGGTTTGGGCTTTTCAAATTTCCTTGGTGAGTTGGGCGGTCGCGACGCCATAGGAACAAACGGTCTTCGCGATTTGGAGTTTATTCTTACCCGGCCTTCTGTTCATCTTGGAGTTCGTTATCGTTTCAACCCTATATTTTCCTTAAAGCTCAATTTGCATTATGCCTTGTTATCGGGTCGCGATTCTCTAACTAAGGAACCATTTCGCCGCAACCGAAATTTAAGTTTCCGATCGCCCATTTTTGAAACCTCGCTTCAGGCCGAAATTTCGGTTTTGCAGTTAAAATCCACCAAGTCACGCTACGTACTTCGCGGGGTTCGAAGTAAATCGGGAATCGATTTGAATGTTTATGTTTTCTTTGGTGCAGGAGGATTTTTCTTTAATCCCAAAGCCAAAATTGAACAAACGTGGTGGGCATTGCAGCCGCTTGGAACCGAAGGTCAAGGTATAGCAGCATCTCGCGAACCTTATAAACGAATTCAGGCCTGTTTTCCGGTAGGTTTGGGTTTTCGTTTGCCTTTATCGGATAAGAATTGGACAATCGGGTTCGAGTATGGTATGCGCACAACCACCACCGATTATATCGACGATGTGAGCACGACCTATTTTTCTCCAACCTTAATTGGCGATAAATATGGCCCAATTGCGCAACGTTTATCGAATCGTGCAGGCGAAAATGGGGAAGCTATTATTCCCGGTTCGGCTTATACCGGCGAACAACGCGGCGATCCTACCGATAAAGATGCATACATGCTTGGAACCATTACGCTAACTTATCGTTTAAAGTCGGGGCGTTCGGTACTTCCAAAATTTAGATAAGAATTTTGCGTTTATTCGGTTGCCCCCCAACGTATGATGCGCATTTCATTCATTTCAATCATCTTCATCATTGCTTCGCACTGCATTGTTGCCCAGCGCATGCGAAACTATTCCGAAATTGGCCCAAGCATCGGAATGAGCTATTATATGGGCGAACTTAACCCCGGCACGCCCTTTTTCATGTCGAAACTTGCCGGTGGACTGCATTTTCGATACAATTATCATCCGCGTTGGGCTTGGCGCTTTAACGCTAATTATTTGCGCATTACAGCAAGCGATGCGGAATCAGATAATCGCCAGCAACAGGTTAGAAATCTATCATTTCAATCGAATGTGTATGAATTCGCACCGGCGTTGGAATTCAACTTTTTTCCCTACGAAATAGGCAATTCCTATTATCCGGCAACACCATATGTGTTTTGGGGCATTGGTGTGTACCATTTTAATCCAAAAGCAGAATATAAAGGCGAAATGCGTGAGCTTCGTCCTTTAGGTACCGAAGGTCAGGGAGTTGCCGGAACCGGTCGAACGCAGTACAATCTCTGGGGCCTTACCTTCCCCTTCGGATTCGGCTTTAAAGCGCATGTGGCAAAGTGGTTGGGACTCAGTCTTGAATGGGGTTTGCGAAGGGCCTCGACAGATTATTTGGATGATGTGAGCACCACGTATGTTGATCCATTTAAATTGTACAAAACGTATGGTGTAGATGCAGTTCAAATGGCCGACCGATCGGCAAATCCGCCTGTTTACGCAAACATGAACCGGCAGCGCGGAAATCCGAACAACAACGATTGGTATAGTTACGCCAGCCTTACGATTTGCATCAAATTACGCAAAGCCGAAGACATTTGTCAGGCCTATAAATAATCGTTTATCTTTGCCGGTCAACGAAACGAGGAAATCCGAAATGTCGGAGTTGAAGCACGAAATAAACCGCGAAAAATTGCCCAAACACATTGCCATTATTATGGATGGTAATGGTCGTTGGGCAAAAAGCAAAGGGAAATTGCGCATTTTTGGTCACGAAAGCGGTGTGAAGGCGGTTCGCGATACAGTAGAATCATGCGCTGAACTCGGGGTTTCGTATTTAACATTGTATGCCTTCTCAACCGAAAACTGGAACCGACCGGCACTCGAGATAAATGCCCTAATGAGCTTGCTGGTTTCGACCATAGCATCAGAAACTAAAACCCTGATGAACAATAACATTAGGTTGCAAACCATCGGCGATACGGCATCCCTTCCGAAAAAGTGCCGAAACGAACTTGCCGAGGCTATTCAGAAAACTTCTGGCAATACGCGCATGACATTGGTTCTTGCCTTGAGTTATAGCTCTCGTTGGGAAATTACCGAGGCTGTAAAGCACATCGCTTCAAAAATACAATCGGGCGAAATGAACACCGAAGGCATCACCGAAGAGTTGATAAGCAATCACCTCAACACTGCCGGGATGCCCGATCCCGAATTGTTAATCCGCACCTCGGGCGAGCACCGTATCAGTAACTTTTTGCTCTGGCAGATTTCGTATGCTGAACTGTATTTCTCGCCGGTTCTATGGCCCGATTTCAGAAAGGAGCATTTGTACGAAGCTATACTTAGTTTTCAGCAGCGCGAACGTCGCTTTGGTATGACATCCGAACAAGTAAAAGATGTATGATGAAGAGGCTTCTGGTTGTGTTTATAATGCTATCGGTTTCTGCCGTTTCGTTTTCGCAAATTAAACTGGGCGAAGACGATAACACATTTAGCTTTTCGGCTCCGAAAGAATTTACGATTGCCGATATCGAATTCAGAACCGAAAGCGGAAGTTTGCTAGACAATACCATCTTAAAAATGCTTACCGGACTGAATGAAGGAGATAAAGTCATGGTTCCGGGCGAGCAGATCACAAAAGCGATACAGGCGCTTTGGAAACAGGGCCTCTTTTCTGACATTGAAGTATCGGCCTTGCGCATTGAGGAAGGGAAAATCTGGCTGCAGTTTTTACTGGAAGAAAAGCCCAAACTCTCAAAATTCAGAATTACTGGGGTTAAGAAAAGCGATGCCGATGAGCTGCGCGAGAGCCTCGATTTGATGACCGGCAAAACCATCAGCGAGAATCTCTTGGTGAAATGCCGCAATACAGTTCGGGAGTTTTATCTCGACAAAGGCTTTATGGACGCCGATGCAAAAGTTTCGACGTATGCTGATACCGCAATCAAGGGTGGGATGGTTCTTCTGATTGAGGTGAACAAGAACAAGCGCATTAAAATCAACAAAATAACTTTTACGGGCAATGAGCATGTTTCGACTGCGAAACTGAAGCGTAAAATGAAAAACACCAAGGAGAATCCCTGGTGGAGCCTTTTTACCACTTCCAAATTCATCGAAGATAATTACAAGGAAGACCTCGATAAAGTAATGGCGGTTTATTACGAGAAGGGGTATAAAGACATTAAGATTGTTCACGATAGTGTTTACCGTTACGATGAGAAACACCTGAATATCAACATTAAAGTTGAAGAGGGGAGCCAATACTTTTTTCGGAACATTACATGGACTGGCAATACAAAGTACACATCGAAGGAATTGAGTACGCGGCTTGGAATTAAGAAAGGAGAAATTTACAACCAGAGTGCATTGGAGCAGAATCTTTACATGAATGCTTCCGAAACAGATGTAACATCGCTTTACATGAATGATGGGCATTTGTTTTTCCAGGTAACACCTGCCGAAAAAATCATCGGGAAAGATTCGGTCGACATCGAAATGCGCATATATGAGGGCAAACAGGCTACCATTAATCGCGTAACGATTGTTGGCAACGATAAAACGAACGATCATGTTATTATGCGTGAAATCCGTACACGTCCCGGGCAGTTGTTCCGCAGGTCCGATATCGTGCGCACGCAGCGTGAGCTTTCGCAATTGGGGTATTTCGACCCTGAGAAAATGGGTGTAAATCCGATTCCCAATCCGCAAAACGGAACTGTAGATATTGAGTACCGCGTTGAAGAGAAACCATCAGACCAGTTGCAGCTCTCAGGTGGTTGGGGTGCAGGCAGATTAATTGGTAATCTGGGTCTGGCCTTCAATAATTTCAGTGCGAAGAAATTTTTCAAAAAGGGCGCATGGACGCCACTTCCTTCGGGAGATGGCCAGCGTTTATCGGTAAACGCATCGTCTACAGGACGTGCTTTTCAAAGCTACAATTTGTCGTTTACCGAACCATGGCTGGGAGGTAAGAAGCCCAATTCATTAACGATAACCGCTTTTCATTCTGTGTTTGGTAATGGGGCCGCAAAAACCGACCCAACCCGCAGCGTTACCAAAACAACGGGAAGCGTTATCGGATTTGGCCGCCGTTTGCGCTGGCCCGACGATTTTTTCTCGCTGCAACATTCTTTGAATTACTCGTATTATGAGCTAATCAATTCATCAGCTTTCGGAACGTTCACAAACGGTTTTGCCAATAATTTTAGCTTTTCTACGACTTTGTCGCGCAATTCGGTCGATCAGCCGATTTATCCCGCCAGTGGTTCAACCATCAGCATCAGTTTGCAGGTAACACCACCGTATTCTGCGATAAACAATTCAACGGCTGCAGATTTTGTAACCGATCAGCAACGGTATAAATGGATCGAATTTCACAAATGGAAGTTCGATGCACAGTGGTTTACGCCATTAACGCGAAACAACAAGCTGGTTTTGATGACACGTGCGAATTTCGGTTTCTTGGGTTCATTTACAAAAGCCAAAGGCATTTCTCCATTTGAGCGTTTCCGTTTTGGGGGAACCGGCTTAACCGGCTTAACATGGGGAGCTCAGTTTCTGGGTGCAGAAATCGTTGGGTTACGTGGCTATGAAGATGGTTCCATCTCCAACCAGAGCGGAACACAAAGTGCCGGCGATGCGCCAATCTACAATCGCCTAACGATGGAGTTGCGCTACCCCGTTTCGCTCAACCCTTCGGCAACAGTATTTGGACTCGCCTTCCTTGAAGGTGGCAATGCATGGAATGCTTTCAGCGATTTTGATCCGTTTACCCTGAAACGTTCGGCAGGTATTGGTGTGCGTGTATTCCTTCCGATGTTTGGTTTATTAGGGCTCGATTACGGATACCGTTTCGACGATATCAAAGGATATCCGGGCATGCAAAAAGGCATGTTCCACTTTATTATTGGACAGAATTTCAATTGATTTAGAAGCTTTGTTGCGACATTGTTTGCATTTCGGAATAAATAGCATGATTCTTGAAACCGCGCTGAAAAACATTTCAAAATGATTACTTTTGCAGCCTCTAAAATGCCGATTATGAAAAATTTCATCATAGTGCTTATGCTTGTGTTCGGGATGAACGCAGCTTTGTCGGCCCAGAAATTTGGATTCGTAGATTCGCAGTACATTCTGGAGAATGTTCCGGAATACAAATCTGCACAACAGCAATTGGACAAAATTTCGCTTCAGTGGCAAAAGGAAATCGAAGCCAAGTTTGCCGAGATTGATAAAATGTACAAAGATTTTCAGGCCGAAGCCATTCTTCTATCAGACGATATGAAGAAAAAGCGTGAAGATGAAATCATCGATAAAGAAAAGGCCGCTAAAGAATTGCAGAAGCAACGTTTCGGAAAGGGTGGAGATTTACTAAAGCGTCGTCAGGAATTGATAAAGCCCATTCAGGATAAGGTTTACAATGCCATCAAGGAAATTTCTACCACAAAAAATTACGCCGCTGTTTTCGATAAGTCGAGCGATTTGACCATTCTGTATACCAACCCGAAATTCGACATTAGCGATGCTGTGCTCGAAGAAATGGGTTACTCGCCAGTTAAAGGGAACGATGATGCCAATCCTGCAGGCGGTGGTGATGGCGGCGATGCTCCGAAGAAATAATACATACACTCAATAATCTACCGATGAATAAATTCGCATTTTTCCTGGCAACTTTTGCCATTTTGTTAGCTGCTCCCGGCTTCGCACAAAAAAGTCCGAAATTTGGACATATTAATTCAGCCGAATTGTTAAGCCTAATGCCAGAGCGTAAAGCGGCAATGGCAAAGATGGATTCTGTTACCAAAGAAGCCGAAAAACTGCTTCAGGAAATGATGACCGAATACCGCACCGAGCAAGATAAGTATACTGCCGAAAGCGGGAAAATGTCGGAATTGGCTAAGAAGACCGCTGAGGAGAAATTAACCGGATTGGGAACACGTATCCAGAACTTCCAGCAACAAGCGCAGGAGAGCCTTCAGGCAGAAGAGACAAAACTGATCGAGCCAATTGTTAACAAGGCCAAGAAAGCAATCGAGCAGGTTGCCAAAGAAAATGGCTATACCTATGTTGTTGATACATCAACCGGGGCATTCCTTTACTGGGAAGAAAGCGATAATCTGCTTGCCTTGGTGAAGAAAAAATTGGGTTTGCAGTAATTTCGAATAAAATATTTTTCAAAGCGCTCCAATTCGGGGCGCTTTTTTTATTCTTGCACTATGGCAGATCAATCGGCTCCAATAGGGATTTTCGATTCCGGTATCGGCGGATTAACCGTTGCTGCGGCGATTCACCAGTTGTTGCCGCATGAAAATCTTATTTATGTGGGCGATACAGCGCATTTTCCGTACGGCGATAAATCGGCTGGGCTTATTGAGCAATATGGTATTGGCATTGCGCAGTATTTGTTGGAACGAAAGTGCAAAATGATTGTTATTGCCTGCAATACAGCATCAGCTTACGCCTTTAAGGCCGTTCAAGCAGTGGCGGGTAAGGATTTTCCGGTGGTGAATGTGATTGATCCGGCTGCAGAAGCCATCGCAAAGCAATTTCCGCAGGGAAAAATTGGCTTGATTGCCACGCGCGGAACCGTTTCGTCGGGCATCTATCCCCGCAAAATTAAAAAGCAGGCTCCAAAAGCGGAGGTAACATCATTGGCAACCCCACTTTTGGCTCCGATGATTGAGGAAGGGTTTTTTAACAACAAGATTTCGCGTACCATTATTCATTCCTATCTCGAAAAAAAATCGCTTCAAGGTATCGAGGCCATTATTCTAGGCTGTACGCATTACCCCTTGATTCGTCCCGAAATCGAATCTTTTTACAAAGGCAGTATAACGGTATTTGATTCGGCAGAATTGGTAGCACAGAAAGTTCAGAACGAACTGCGGCATTCAAATCTTCTGTCGGAAGGAGATGAAGCCAAGATGGAGTTTTATGTGAGCGATTATACCGAGTCTTTTGCGGCAAGTGCCGGATATTTCTTTCCCGAAAAGGTAGAACTAAAAAAGCTCGATTTGTGGTGATTTTGAATATTGCACAAAAAAAGGTCTATAAATCTCTCCCACACCGCTGACATTTCTTCAACCTGCAAGCACATTTCTCACATAGCGAATACATACCACTGCTCGTGCCGTCTCCACAATTGCGACAAGTGCCTAGGTCGTCGGTTACCGATTCGTTTTGATGTTTCGAGCAGATGAAATTGCTGCCCCAGTTTTGTGTCGGACAATCATCTGTCGACGCTTTAACTCGTTTGCCCTGCTCGTCGTAAAAACGCTCCTTACCTGTAGATTTATCGTTCTCGTAAGTTCGCTCGGATGCCAGCGCACCGTTCGCGTGCCAGGTTTTCCAAAGGCCATCGCGCAAACCCATCGCATACGATTCTTCACGGATTAAAACACCTGCATCGTTCCAGAACCGACACATACCATTCGGCACACCCGCGCCCGACATCGATTCGTTATCAATCTCGAGGAGCTCTTGTGTTGGGCTAATATTTTCTGAAGCAAACGCATAATCTTGAACCAGAATTCCAGCTGCGTTCCAGTGCCGATAGTTGCCAATCAGCAGGCCATTCTTATACACCGCCGCCCCGGTCATTTTACCATTGCCATGATACGCTGTGTAAGGCCCGTCGAGTTCCAGTTCAAGCCGATCGTTCTTATTTACCCAATTGAAACTGAACTCCGACTCAAGCATGCCGCCTCTAAAGAATGTGCTGCGATGAAACCGCATTGAATCTGTCGCATTGCGCACGGTACGCGAACGGAGCTCTGTTTTATCGCTGTTGTAATACCGTTTTTCTTCGCCAATAACGCGTCCATCGCGCAAGCTCAATTCTACATAGCCTTGGTCGAACATCGGGAAATTCCCGGCAATTGAACCGCTGCTGTTAAATACCGTTTGCTTTCCATCTTCATCCCAGGCTTCCACAATTTTATCCAATTGATTTGCGCGCGTTATCCGAGCCTTCAACCTTCCTGATTTGGGATAATATAAATTAAGTGAGTCATAATAGCTCGACCATTGGTTGTCGGTAAAATGCACTTCGCTAAGGAGGCCTTCTTCGGTGTAGTGCTTCGACCAGCCGATGTTTACACTGTGGTCATAATTCACTTCAAATTTGGGCTTACCCGAAGGAAATTCGCCCCGCCAAACGCCATGCGGATACCCCTTCTCATCAAGTACTCCAGTAGTTTTTACTGCTCCGGTTTCGTGATACAGCGACACAACTCCACAAATCTGACCCTTGCAATAATTCACTTCCAACGAAACCTTGCCATTGAGATGATACTTTCGCCAGGTTCCAACACGTATAAAATCTACCATTTGCCCTTCGGCCCACAGCACACTATCGATTTTGGGGTTGCCCTTTTCGTCGGCAAAAAAGAATTCGCGATGCGTACGCCAGCCCTTCACTTTTCCGGTTCTAAACTGCGTGGTGCCGTGCGGAAAATTAAATCGTACACGGCTGCCTTCGGTCCAATAGGTGCCGTTAAATGCTTCATCGTGTTCGTAAAAATCGACGAAATAAGCAATTTGCAATAGCGAATCCTTGCCCTCGGTTTTAAACCAAACGCGGGTTTGTGCAGGTAGGGTATTGCTGAAAAATAAAATCAGCAACTGAATAATCGTGTAAATGTGCTTATCTCGCATTGCTGCAAAGGTAAACCTAAACTACGGCAGAATTTCTACTTAAAATCTCATGCACGTATTGCTTTAACGCCCGGCAATTCAATACCTTCGATGTATTCGAGTAAGGCGCCTCCTCCAGTGGAAACGTAGCTAACTTTATCGGCCACGCCAAATTGATTAGCCGCTGCCACCGAATCGCCACCTCCTACTAAGGTAAAACACCCATTTTTTGTAGCATCAGCAATACTATTGGCAATGGCGCGCGTTCCCTCTGCGAATGCATCCATTTCAAAAACACCTACAGGACCATTCCATAATATGGTTCCTGATTGTTGGATAACACGCTGAAAATCTTTCAAGGTCTCGGGCCCGATATCTAAGCCCATCCAACCATCGGGAATGTTGCGCACATCGCAAATCTGTGTATTGGCATCGGCCGAAAATTTATCTGCACACAGGGCATCTACGGGAAGGTGAATATGAACGCCGAGTGCTTTGGCTTTTTCCAGAAGTTGGAGCGCCAATTCGAGTTGTTCGTCTTCAACGAGCGAGGCTCCAATTTTTCCACCGAGCGCCTTTATAAACGTAAATGTCATCCCTCCGCCTAAAATGAGGTGATTTACCTTTCCCAAGATATTTTCGATGATGGCAATTTTTGAGCTCACCTTGGCGCCACCCATTAGTGCGGTTAATGGTCGCGCGGGATTAAGCATTACCTTATCAATTGCTTCGATTTCGCCCCGCATAACGTAGCCAAACATTTTTTTCTCGGGAAAAAATTTTGCTATTACTGCAGTTGATGCATGTTCTCGGTGCGCAGTGCCAAATGCATCGTTTATGTAAATGTCTCCTAAAAGAGATAGTTTTCGTGCAAATTCTTCATCGCCTTTTTCTTCTTCTTTGTAAAAGCGTAAATTTTCGAGCAACAGCACATCGCCGGGCTGAAGATGTCTGCAGGCTGTTTCTGCAATCGGCCCGATACAATCGGGGGCAAATTTAACTTCTCGACCGAGTTTTTGACTCAGTTCTTTAACAATGTGTTGTAATGAGAACTTGTCTTCAGGTCCTGATTTGGGCCGACCCAAATGGGACATCAATATTACAGCACCGCCGCTTTGAATGATTTTCCGAATTGTGGGAATAGCCGCATTAATCCGCGTGGCATCTGTTACCTGGAAAGCATCGTTCAACGGTACGTTAAAATCGACCCGAACCAGTGCTTTTTGTCCGGCGAAGGAGTATGTGTCAAGTGAAAGCATGGCGCAAATTTGAAAAAACTCTGCCAATAAAGGAATCCAAGTTGCGCAAATAATTTTTCAAATAAAACACTAATTTTGCTTCCTTATCGTTACCCGCTACGTGTCGTTTACAAGCAATAAAAAACTGTTCCGCGTCTTCTTCGGCTTGCCGTTATTGATGCTATTGTTGGGGCAGGTAGCCTGTTCAACCAAGAAGAACAAATGGGTTAATAGAGCGTATCACAACACGACCTCAAAATACAATACCTGGTTTAACGGAAACGAGGTTGTTAAAGAAATCGAATTAAGTCTTTCAACGGCACATCAGGATAATTTCTACAAAGTGATTCCGGTTTACATGCTGGGTACGCTGGAAGACTCAAAATCAATTTTTGCCCCTGCCGATAAAGCCATTAAGAAAGGTTCGATGGTAGTTGCCAAGCACAACATGCTTATTCGGGGCAAGCAATACAATCGCTACATCGACGATGCCTACATGTTGATAGGCAAGTCAAATTATTACAAGCGTGAGTTTTACACAGCGCTTGAGATGTTTAGTTATGTAACGCGCGATCCGGTTAAAAATAACAGGAAAGATCCCATTCAGCATATAGCCAATGTATGGCAGGCAAGGGCTTACATGGAAATTGGAATGGTGTCGGAGGCGCAAATGGCATTTGACCGTTCGCTCAACGATAAGGCTTTGCCTAAATCGGCAAAGGGCCTACTACATAAGTCTTTAGCCGATTTTTATCTTCGTCAGAATAACTATCCGAAGGCAAAGGAGAGCCTTCAGGAGGCCTTGAAGTATTATCGGAAGAAAAAAGACCGTTCGCGCCTCTGTTTTATATTGGCGCAGGTGCATCAGAAACTCGATGAATTAAAAGAAGCAGGAGAATTGTACGAGAAGATTATGAAGATGAATCCTTCGTATGAGATCTTGTTTTATTCGCAAATAAACAAGGCACGGTGCTACAGTTCCGAATCGGGAAGCAGCGGCGAAATTCGGGCCTTGTTGGCCAAATTGCTTAAGGATCCCAAAAACATTGATCTGAACGACCAGATTTATTATGTTTTGGGCGAGATAGAACAGAAAGAAGAGCGGGAAGACAAGGCAATAGAGCAGTTTAATAAATCATTACGGGCCAATACCAACAATTCGACACAGAAAGGATTGTCTTATTTGGCAATAGCCGAGATTTACTTTAAAGACAGCGAGTATCGGCTAGCAGCGTCGTATTACGACAGCACAATCGCTTCGTTGCCCAAAGATTATCCCGATTACAAACGCATAGAAAACACGCAACAATCGCTTGCCGAACTGGTAAGGCGATACAATACGATAGAGCGCTACGACAGTTTGTTGCGTATGTCGAATCTTACAAAAGAGCAGCTCGACAAGAAGCTTGAAGAAATAATTGCCCGTGAAGAGGAGGAACTGAAAAAGAAAAAGGCTGCCGAAGAAGCAGAAATGGCTAAGCAGGATGCATTGGCTTTTTCGGG
>CANMGM010000033.1 GCA_947497195.1 Bacteroidota bacterium | reverse complement strand
TCGAATCTGATGAAAGAATTTCGATGTGGCGGTACAGTCGTTCGGTAGCAATGAAACCTTGTGCTTGCATGCTTACCGTGTACATCACGGCACAGCATATAGTTAAGAGTTTTGTCATTCGATCCAGTCGGCTAAAAATATATTTGTATCGCGTGTACCTCCGTTGTTTCGGTTGGATGAAAAGACAATTTTCTTTCCATCGGGCGAAAACATTGGAAACGCATTGAAATTACTATTATAGGTTATTTGTTCGAGGCCGGTGCCATCGATATCAATCATGTACAATTGAAAATTGTATCCCCGGCTAGAAGCGTGGTTCGAAGAGAATATGATTTTCTTGCCTGAAGGATGGAAGAAAGGGGCCCAATTGGCTTTTCCGAGTTTTGTTATCTGCTTTAGGTCGCTGCCATCAATGTTACAGGTATACAACTCCATATTGGTAGGTGCCACAAGTCCTTCGCTGAGCAATTGTTTGTATTCGGTAATTTCTTCGGGAGTTTGAGGCCTTGATGCACGAAACACAAGCTTGCTTCCGTCTGGCGAGAAAAATGCTCCGCCATCGTATCCTAAGCCATTGGTTATCTGTTTAACGTTGCTGCCGTCGATATGCATGGTATACAATTCCAAATCTCCGCTCCGATCGGATGTAAATACAATCATGTCGCCTTTTGGCGAAACTGTTGCTTCAGCATCATATCCACTATGACTGGTTAATTTGCGTTTAGTATTTCCTTGAAGATCTGCGACATAGATGTCGAATGTGTTGTAAATTGGCCAGAGGTATTTTCCATCTTTTCGCGGAGCGGGCGGGGGAGGGCAACTATCTGCGGCTTCATGGGTCGATGCATACAGGATTTCTTGGTTGCCCGGCATAAAATACGAACACGTGGTGCGGCCCTTTCCGGTCGAAATTAAGTGACGGCGCGATTGCTCTTTAGCCATCAAATCGAGCATAAAAATTTGGTCGCATGGAATTCCCTGTTTGGGATCGGTTACCTGCAGGGTAAGTTTCGCGTTATCGAAGCTGAAGTATGCTTCGGCATTATCGCCGCCAAAACTTAATTGCTTAATGTTTTTTAGATGTTTTTCAGGAATCGTGTCTTGTGCACATACAGATGTGCATATACCAATAAGAGCGGGCAGTATACGAAAATTCATGCGGCAAATGTAGGATAAACAGATGGTTCGGAAGACTGCGCGTTACGATTTTATCAGTCCGTCTTCCATCACAATTTTACGGTCGGCAAGTTCTGCAAGCGTTTCGTTGTGTGTAACAATTACGAATGTTTGACCTTCGTCTCTGCGCAATTCAAGAAAGAGCTCATGAAGCTCCCGCGCATTCTTCGAATCGAGATTGCCGCTGGGCTCATCGGCGAGTATAAGTTCCGGCTCGTTCATCAATGCTCGGGCTACGGCTACACGCTGTTGTTCCCCTCCCGAAAGTTCAGATGGTTTATGCTGAATTCTGTCTGAGAGCCTAAGCTTTTCCAATAGATGTGTGGCGCGAGTTTTAAGTTCGGCAGTTTTTTTTCCGGCAATCATTCCCGGAATCATCACATTTTCCAATGCCGTAAATTCGGGTAGCAACTGATGAAACTGAAATACAAATCCAATGTGGCTGTTTCTGAATGCCGAAAGTTTTTTATCGTTTAAAAGGAATGGATCTTCGTTCTTAAAATATATTTTTCCTGCATCGGGTCTGTCGAGTGTGCCAAGCAATTGCAACAAGGTAGTTTTACCTGCGCCCGAGCGTCCAACAATTGCGATGATATCGCTTTTGTTAATCATTAGGTCGATGCCCTTTAGCACTTCAAGAGAGCCATACGATTTTCGGATACCTTCGATGCGTATCATCCTACTTTTTCAATGTTGATTTTATCTGTAAGCGAATCAAAATCGTAAATTTCCGAATCGAATAAATGCGAGGGATGCACCTTGCCCAAAGCCGTCATCATAATCTCTTTACGGTTGGGATACTTTTCCTCCCATTCCAACATCATCGCTTTAATTACTTTACGCTGCATATTTTCTTGTGAGCCGCAAAGGTTACAGGGAATTATGGGAAACTGGCGGTGAACGGAATAGGCTGTGATATCGGCTTCTTTGCAAAATGCCAGCGGACGAATCACCACATGGCGCTGGTCGTCGGTGCGAAATTTGGCGGGCATGGCTTCGAGCTTTCCGCTAAAAAACAAGTTGAGGAAAAACGTTTCAAGAATATCCTCACGGTGATGCCCTAAGGCGAGTTTATTGCATCCAAGCTCTTCGGCGGTATCGTATAATATTCCCCGACGAAGTCGCGAACACAGGCTGCACATGGTTTTGCCCGCAGGCACCTTATCGACCACCACAGAATAGGTGTCGCGTTCTACAATGCGGTACGGAACCTTGAGCGCCTGAAAATATTCCGGCAAAACATGTTCGGGAAAACCGGGTTGCTTTTGGTCGAGGTTAACGGCAATAATTTCGAACGAATTGCCCATTACCAACTGCATGTGCAGCAACATATCGAGCATGGTGTACGAATCTTTGCCGCCCGAGAGGCAAACCATAATTTTGTCGCCTGGCTCAACAAGCGTAAATGTTTCCTGTAAATCCCAAACCGATTTGCGTAATTTACGGGTAAGCGTTTCTATGGGGCGATTAGCCGAATTTTCCACCCCGCAAAGGTAATAAAGAGCGTTAAGGTTTCCATGCATTGTTTTACTAATGAAACACTTTGAATGCCAACAAAAATTTACATATTTGTACTACCTTTTCAAATTATACGTCACATGCAAAACGCTTACCTGCTTCAAAAACTTTCATTTATATTCTTATTTGCACTTGCGGCAACGAACCTAACAGCCCAAAATATTTTTTGGAGCGATTCGTTTGATGCGCCCGCCGGAGGTAGTAATAATAATAACGCAGGTCAGGGTTGGACGCTGAATTCGGGCGGAACAGGCACGAACCAGTGGTTTATTAATATACCTAATGAAACTTATGGATGCGGTGCCACCGGAAATACATTAAAAATCTCATGTTCCGACGCTTTATGTTCGATATTCATCGGTGGCCCTAATAATCCGGGGTATTTTGCTGCATCCAGCAACAACCGCTCTGCAGTTTCTCCGAACATTAGTACAGTGGGTGTTGCCAATCCGGTTTTAAATTTCAAATTCGTATGTGAAGGTATTGTGGGCGAAGATTATGGATTACTAGCGTTTAGTAGCAATGGTGGCACAACGTGGAATGAGTTTCCACAACGTTACGAAGGTGTTAGTTCCTGCTCATTGGTAACTATTCCGCTTGCATCTCAATACCAAAATATCAATAATTTTAAAATGCGCTTTCGTTGGGTAGAGTCGAATTCCTCAAACGGAGTAGACCCAGCTTTTAGCTTGGATGACATTGAACTTTCAACCAATTCATCAGTATGTGTTCCCCCCACCGTTAGTGCCGGAAGTGCAGCATCTATTTGCGGTGGCGGCTCGGTTACCATCGGAGGCGCTCCAACAGCCTCGGGCGGCACATTAACCAACTATGTGTATTCGTGGTCGCCGGCAACAGGCTTATCGGCAACGAACGTAGCCAATCCAACCGCCAATCCTTCCACAACCACAACCTACACGGTAACGGTAAACGGCGGCGATGCCAATTGTTCGGCCTCATCGACGGTAACGGTAACAGTAGGAACTGCACCAACTGTAAGTATAACTCCCGCAGCGTCAACCACCATTTGTCCAGGGGCTTCGGTGCAGCTAAACGCAACAGCCGGCTTAAGCAATTACACCTGGACAACCCCAACCGGAACTCAGACCGGTGCCTCTATTCAAGCCTCTGCAGCCGGAAACTATACCCTTACTGCTCAAAACGCTGCGGGCTGCACCGGAACTTCTGCGCCCGTAACGGTAACAGTTCAAAACGTACCCAATTTAACAACTACGCCTTCGGGCAGTACCAACTTGTGCATTGGTCAGAATTTGCCACTCAGTGCTTCAAACGGATTCAGCAATTATACATGGTCTACACCGGGCGGTCAGGCCATCGGACAAACCATCAATGCCAGTCAGGCCGGTACGTATACAGCTAGTGCAACTTCGGGCACTTGCACAGTTACAGCAGCGCCCATTACGGTAACGGCGGTTTCAGTGCCAACACTCGATGTGGCTCCGGGAACATTTGTTTCGCTTTGTCCCGGCCAATCGGTTCCCCTAACAGCTAGTCCGGGCTTTTCTTCCTACACCTGGACCACACCAGCTGGTTCGCAAAGCGGCAGTTCGGTTACGGCGAGTTCACCGGGAACATATAGCGTTTCGGCTCAATTTGGAGGCTGTTCTGTTGATGGACCCGAGGTTACCGTTGCTGCAGTTGAGGTGCCTTCACTTAGCATTAGTTCTTCAACAGGTGCATTTAGCATTTGTCCGGGCGTTAATCTTCAATTAAGCGCTTCTTCAGGTTTTTCGGGATATACCTGGCAAACGCCGGCCGGGGTTCAGTCGGCAAGCTCTGTTAATGCTTCAGTTGCCGGAACCTATTCCGTAAACGCAACAATTTTAGGGTGCTCTGTTTCTTCAGATCCGGTAACGGTTAATCTGGTAACCTTACCAAGTTTCACCACCACTCCTTCGGGAAATGTGTCGTTTTGCGAAGGCAGTTCGGTGAATCTGAACGCTGCGAATGGTTTTACGGGCTACAGCTGGACGGGTCCTTCGGGAACAGTTAGTGGTCAGCAAATAGCGGCAAGTCAGGCGGGATCTTATACTGCAAATGGTGTTTTTCAAGGCTGTACGGTACAGGCTGCTCCGGTTGTTGTTACCCAAGGCAATGCTGCCAGTATCGAAATTACAGTATTGGGCTCAACTGTATTGTGCCAGGGCGAATCGGTTGTGTTAACGGCACCTGCGGGATATCAGAATTACCAGTGGTCGAATGGTGCAACCGGTGCTACAACAACGGTCTCAACCGAACAGAGTATTACAGTATCGGCAACGAGCCAGGGTTGTTCGGTAACATCAGATCCAGTATTTATATCGGTGTCTACTCCGCTGCCAATTAATGCCAGCGTAACCGGCTCAACATCTTTGTGTCCGGGAGCTGTAACACAACTCAATGCAAGCGCCGGTTTTACAAATTATGTGTGGACAGGACCAACCACAACGCTAAACGGGCAGAATGTAACCGTTGGCGAAGCCGGAAGTTACAGCGTTCAAGCTACCGATATCAATGGTTGCGCATCCGAGTCGAATTCTATTGAGTTAACTGCAATACAAACTCCAGCCTTAACGGTTAACCCTGCAGGACCAGTATCGATTTGCGCCGGCGAAACAGCTACATTAACTGCAAGCGCAGGATTTGGAAATTATTTATGGAACACTCCGGGTGGTACCGTGGCCGGACAAAGTATTGAGGCGGGCGAAGAAGGCAATTATACCGTACAGGGCGTATTTTCTTCGTGCACAATAACTTCATCGTCTGTTTTTGTTGCAGTACAATCTTCGCCAACGCTTGCCGTAGCGGTCGATGGCAGTACATCGGTATGCATCGGCGAGTCGGTTACACTCACCGCAGAGCCGGGATACACAAGCTATATTTGGTCAAATGGAGCTACTACACAGTCGATTGAAGTGAGTATTTCGGGCAGCTATTTCGTTACGGCCGCTTCTAATTTGGGCTGCGATGCCGTTTCCAACGATATTGTTATTTCAATTATTCAGCCGCCAACTGCCGCATTTTCGTACGATCAGGTAGAACCTCAGAATACGGTTCAATTTACCTATACCGGAGCCTATGGAAACGATTTTACATGGAATTTCGGAGGCGGTGTTATAAACAACAGCGAGAATCCACTGTATCAATTTCCATACGAAGGAACATGGCCTGTAACACTTATCGTTTCCAATGAATGCGGTTCGGATACCTTTGAAACGGAAATTGAAGTGATTAAAATTGGTTTCGAAGACTTAGACGGAATTTCGGTTGATTTATTGAACGATGGGAATAGCTGGATTGTGAAGGGTACTTCATCCGGCAAGGCCCCAATTGTTTTGGAAGTATGGAGTTTAGATGGTCGTGTAATGTACAGCAACACAATTCTTGGAAACACCATCAACGAGCAAATAGGTTTTTCCAATTATGCCTCCGGTGTATACATGATAGGTTTGAGTCGAAACGGGAAACGCTCTGTGGTTAAGGTTATTAGGTGATGAGCTTGTTGCTTACGTCCTGAAAATCTTTCCTGCCATAGCGAGAAACCAAGGTGTTTGTAGTTGATGCCTGTGGATTGGTGTGCAGACGGTATGCAGTTAATTCGTTAACTGCTTGCTTGGTACCCAAATTTACTAAGTGATACATTTTAAATCGAAACAAAAAGATTTATATCAAATTCAATACGTTATATGAACGAAATTATTTGTCCCAATTGCCACAAAGCATTTAAAGTCGACGAAGCCGGATTTGCCGACATTCTTAAACAGGTTCGTGACCACGAGTTTGAAGAAGAAATTAAGCAACGACTAGCTTTGGCAGAGCGCGAAAAGGATAATGCCATAAAATTAGCAGAGGCAAACATTAAAAACGCATTACAGGAGCAACTGGCTAAAAAAGATCGGGAATTAGCCGACATCAAGGCCAAAAACGAAATTGAGTTGTCGCAGAAGTTATCTCAAAAAGAGACCGAGCTTTTACAACTCAAAGGCAAAATCGACAGTGCAGAAATGGAAAAAAGGTTAGCCGTATCTGAGGCAACAAAAAAAGTTGAAAAGGAACGCGACGACCTGGCCAATACACTGAAAATAAAGGAGACTGAAAAAGAACTTCAGAAAGTAACCTTAACTGAGCAATTTCTAAATGAATTGAAGGAAAAAGACGCAATTATCAAGCATAAAGACGAAGAAATTGCGCTTAGAAAGGATATGAAGCTGAAGCTATCGACAAAAATGTTAGGCGAAACGCTTGAACAGCATTGTGAAATAGAATTCAATAAACTCCGGGCAACGGCATTTAAAAAGGCGTATTTCGAGAAAGATAACGACTCTAGCAACGGAAGCAAAGGCGATTTTATTTACAGAGAAAAAGACGATGCCGGAAATGAAATCATTTCAATTATGTTCGAAATGAAGAATAAAGGCGACGAAACTTCAACAAAGAAAAGAAATGATGATTTTTTGAAGGAACTTGATAAAGACAGAGCAGATAAAAAATGCGAATATGCCGTGCTTGTGTCGCTTCTGGAAGCGGACAGTGAATATTACAATACCGGAATTGTTGATGTTTCATACAAGTATGAGAAAATGTATGTTGTTCGGCCCCAATTTTTTATTCCCATCATTACATTGCTTCGTAACGCTGCAATGAACTCCATGCACTATAAAGCAGAGCTGGCCTTGGTGAGAAGTCAAAATATTGACATCACCAATTTCGAAGAAAAAATGAACAAGTTTAAAGAGGGCTTTGCACGCAATTATGATTTAGCAAGTCGCAAGTTTAAGGATGCAATCGATGGTATTGATAAAACAATTAAAGAATTGGAAAAAACGAAAGCGGCTTTGTTATCGTCAGAAAACAACCTTCGTCTGGCAAACGAAAAAACCGACGAGCTAACCATTAAAAAGCTCACGCATGGAAATCCGACAATGAAAGCCAAATTCGACGAACTGAATAAATAATAACGCTTGAATCGGGAATTCCGAAAACCTGAAAAACCTTATGATTACTCAAAGCGCAAGGCTTCTATCGGATCCAGTTTCGCTGCTTTAATAGCCGGAATAAGGCCCGAGAGGAGTCCTACGACGAAGCACAATATGGCTGCAAGAATCATCCAAGCCCAGGGCACAACGAATCCTTCGTCAAAATAAAACGAAACTCCGTTTCCGATTAAAATGCCAAGAACGATTCCGAACGCACCGCCCATCTGACAAATCACTACCGCTTCGGTGAGAAACTGGTTGCGAATGCTTCCACTGGTCGCTCCAATGGCCTTTCGTACACCAATCTCACGGGTACGTTCGGTAACCGAAACGAGCATGATGTTCATCAGTCCTATTGCAGCTCCCAACAATGTTATAATAGCTATCAAGGTTGCCGCAACGGTAACATATTGTAAATTATCGATGAGTAACACCGATAAATTATCGCTTCGTGTAATTTCGAAGTTTTGCGGATCCTTGATTTTGATTTTTCGAATTTGCCTGAACAAGCCGGTCGCTTCCGAAATTGCCGCATCGAGCATTTGTGGAGAGGGCGATAATACATTCACAACGAATGAAGTCTGGTTGCTTCCGTAGTGCTTATTTACATTTAACAGCGGCATCAAAACCATTTTATCGCCACCAAACCCGAAACTAGAACCTTTTTCCTTGAACACCCCAATAACCTTTGCCTTGCGACCACCTATGGAAATTTCTTTGTCGACCGCCATTTGCTTTGGAAACAGGCTTCGCTTAACTTCCTGACCAATTATCGCAACTTCGGCACCCGACTCGATTTCGCGCATCGAAAAGTTTCTGCCTTCAGCCAATTCGTAACCGGAAGTGATCATATAATTCTCGTCGCCCCCAAAAATGGCAATGTTGGGATTCGTTTTTAATGACCCGAATTTAATTGTTGCGATTTGTGTTCCGAAACACGATATGCCCACGCGGGGAGAAAAAGTGAATACTTTCTTGAACTCACTCGCCTCGGAATACGAAATTGGTCTGTAAACTTCGCGTTTTTTTCGCCTTCCACCGATGCGCACATTCGACTCCTTATTCCGAATGTTGAATGTATTGGCGCCCATGGTGGTGAAATTATTGGTGATGCTGCCTTTAATGACATCAATCGCGGTGAGAATGCCCACGAGCGCACAAATACCTAAAGCAATAATCATGATGGTTAGGAACGTTCGAAGCGATTGCGCCCGGATTGCTCCCAATGCCAGTTTAATATTTTCGATGAATAGAGCGTTCATGTACGGGCGAAAGTACGCAATAAATCGAGAAACGCTATCGGCCTTTCGCTGTCGTAGTTCTACACTTTTTTTGCCTTGCTGCACCTTTAGGCCGGCATGTTGATTTTATCCTCAATTGTGGTTTCTTACAGCAGAGATTGAGTAGGTGTTTTTATTCCACAAATTCCCAACATGAACATCGTTCAGAATCGGAAATTGGATTAATTTTGCGCTCCTTATAAACTAAATCATGATCAAAGCGATCAACTCACTGCTTGGTGTTTTTCTCGGAAACAAGGCAGAACGCGATTTGAAAGAAATAAAGCCACTGGTTGATAAAATCAATGCAATATATCCAGGCCTGGCAAACGATACAAACGATCAGCTACGCGAGCGAACAATTAAGTTTCAGGCACAAATTGCCTATAAACTGAAAGAAGATCGCGCACGTATCGCTGAATTAACAGCCTTGGTAGAAGCCAATCCCGATATGGATTTTCTTGAAAAAGAAACCCACTTTGAGGAAATCGATAAGATTCGTAAAAAGATTGTTAAAGACATTGAGGTGGTTCTCGAAGAGTTGCTGCCTGAGGCCTTTGCCGTGGTTCGTGAAACTGCGCGCCGACTCAAAGAAAACGAAAGCCTTCGTGTGAAAGCCAGCGATTTTGATCGTGAATTATCTGGTTCCAAAGAGTATGTACGCATCGATGGCGATGAGGCCATCTGGGCAAATTCGTGGAATGCCGCGGGAAACAAAGTTACCTGGGATATGGTGCATTACGATGTGCAGCTCATCGGTGGTATTATGCTTCACAAAGGAAAGATATCTGAAATGACCACCGGTGAAGGGAAAACGCTCGTTGCTACATTACCGGTTTATCTAAATGCGCTTTCGGGCGAAGGTGTGCACGTAGTAACCGTTAACGATTACCTTGCACGACGCGACTCCGAATGGATGGGGCCGCTTTACGAATTTCATGGTTTGCGCGTTGATTGTATCGATAAACATCAACCCAATTCGTTCACTCGACGCAAAGCATATGCTTCCGATATTACGTTCGGTACGAACAACGAGTTTGGCTTCGATTACCTGCGCGATAACATGGCCCGCAGTCCCGAAGAACTTGTGCAGCGCGGACACAATTACGCCATCGTCGATGAGGTCGATTCGGTATTGATTGATGATGCACGTACGCCATTAATTATCTCAGGTCCAACGCCGCGCGGCGAAAATCAGGAATTCTTCGCCTTAAAACCGCGCATCGAAAAACTGGTAAATGCTCAAAAAACATTTATCAATACCGCACTGAATGATGCCAAGCGCTTGTTCGGGCAGGACGATAAAACTGCAGGAATGGCCTTACTCAGGGCGCACCGTGGATTGCCCAAAAACAAAGCACTCATCAAGTTTTTGAGTGAACAGGGCACGCGTACCTTGTTGCAGAAGACCGAAAACTTCTACATGCAGGATCAAAACCGCGAAATGCCCAAGGTTGATGCGGAATTGTATTTTGTAATTGATGAAAAGAATAACTCCATCGAACTTACTGAAAAGGGTATTGAGTTGATGACCGGCGTTAGCGAAGATTCAAATTTCTTTGTAATGCCCGATGTGGGTTCTGAGATTGCGCTTATCGAGAAAAGCCCACTTTCTAGCGATGAGAAGCTGAATAAGAAGGAAGAATTGTTACGCGATTTTGCCATCAAATCGGAGCGCATTCACACCATAAATCAATTGCTGAAAGCCTACACACTTTTCGAAATCGATGTAGAATATGTGGTGATGGATGGCAAGGTGAAGATTGTTGACGAGCAAACCGGTCGTATTCTCGAAGGACGTCGGTATTCGGATGGATTGCATCAGGCCATCGAAGCTAAGGAAAATGTAACGATTGAAGCGGCAACGCAAACATACGCTACCATTACCTTGCAGAATTACTTTAGAATGTATAACAAACTCGCCGGTATGACTGGTACTGCCGAAACAGAGGCAGGCGAGTTTTGGGATATCTACAAACTCGATGTGGCCGTTATTCCGACTAACCGCAAAATAGCGCGGAAAGATGAGGAAGACCTCGTTTACAAGACCAAACGTGAAAAGTACAACGCTGTAATCGATAAAATTGCCGAAGAAACTGCGAAAGGTCGTCCGGTTTTGGTTGGAACAACCTCCGTTGAAATTTCAGAGATTCTGAGCCGTATGCTCAATCTCCGGAAAATAAAACACAATGTACTTAACGCCAAGCAACATCAACGCGAGGCCGAAATTGTACAGGAAGCAGGTCAGGCCGGAACGGTTACAATTGCAACGAACATGGCCGGCCGTGGTACCGACATCAAACTCGGAGCGGGTGTGAAAGATGCTGGCGGTTTGGCCATCATCGGCACCGAACGCCACGAAAGTCGCCGTGTCGATAGGCAGTTGCGCGGTCGTGCAGGCCGTCAGGGCGACCCGGGTTCATCGCAGTTCTTCGTTTCGCTCGAAGACGACCTGATGCGTCTGTTTGGTTCTGAGCGCATTGCCCGCGTAATGGACCGTTTGGGAATGAAAGAAGGCGAAGTGATTCAAAGTGGGATGATTACTAGCTCGATTGAGCGTGCTCAGAAGAAAGTAGAAGAAAACAACTTCGGTATTCGGAAGCGCCTGCTCGAGTATGATGATCAAATGAACCACCAGCGCGAGGTTATTTACAAACGTCGCCGTAATGCTCTTTATGGAGATCGTTTAGCCATCGATATTGCCAACATGATTATGGAAACCTGCGAAAGCATCGTTGGCGAATACCAGGATTTACGTGATTTCGACGGGTTTAAACTGGAAGCGATTCGGGTTTTATCGGTCGATTCGGCGATTGCGGAAGAACAATTCCTCAAGGAGAAGTCCGATAAGCTCGCACAGCTGCTTTATGAAGAAGCGATGAAGCATTACCAGCACAAATCGGCACACATCGCCGAGTTGGCTTTCCCGGTAATCCAACAGGTGTATGAGACTCAGTCGGCTCAGTTTGAGAACATGATGATTCCGATTTCAGACGGATTCAAAACCTTGCAGATTGTAGTAAACCTGAAGCGTTCGGTTGAAAACAAAGGTCGTGAGGTTACTACGGCCATGGAGCGCTTTATAACGCTTGCCATTATTGATGATGTGTGGAAAGAGCATCTGCGCGAAATGGATGATTTGAAGCAATCGGTTCAGAACGCCGTGTATGAGCAAAAGGATCCGCTATTGGTTTACAAGATCGAATCGTTCAAATTGTTCGAGCAGATGCTTGGTCGTATTGCCCGCGATATTACGGCATTTCTGATGAAAGGCATGCTGCCTACCGGAAATCCCGACCAGCCGCAAGCCGCTCCGGCACCGCAAATGCGTCCTGCAGTTGCACCACGTCCGGCTCCTGCTCCTGCTTTACGCACTTCGCGCTCCGAAATGCCGCAGCGCAATGAAGAACCGCAGCAGGAAGTTAAGCGCGAGCCGGTGAAAGCCGATCCGAAAATTGGGCGCAACGATCCTTGTCCTTGCGGAAGTGGCAAAAAGTACAAGAGTTGCCACGGTCAAGGAGTGGGTGCTTAATAATGGAATTAGCCGAATTGCAAAAAACAGTCGACGACTGGATTAAGGACGTGGGCGTACGCTATTTCAGCGAGCTCACGAATACGGCTTTATTGATGGAAGAAGTTGGCGAACTTGCGCGCATTATGGCCCGGAAATACGGAGAACAATCCTTTAAAAAAGGGGAGGAAGATGCGAATCTAGCGGATGAAATGGCGGATGTTTTGTTTGTTTTGACATGTCTAGCCAATCAGACCGGAGTAGATTTAACACGAGCCATGGAGCAGAATCTGGAAAAGAAGACAAGGCGCGATTCGCAGCGGCACAAGGAGAATCCGAAATTATAGATTAGTTTACGGGCGCAGCAATACACAGCACCGAAACACGCGATGCGCCGCTTAAAAACAGCTGCCGAGCGCAGGCTTCAATCGTAGCTCCGGTTGTAATTACGTCATCTACAAGCAATACATGTTTATTGACTATCTTTTCGGGCGTTGAAACTTCAAATACTGTCGAAACATTTTGCCAGCGTTCAAAGCGGCCTTTCTTCGTCTGGCTGCTTTGAAAATCGTTTCGATGTAAAACAGCGTTGCTGCTTTCGATCTTGAGATTCGCAGAAAGTCCATCGGCAAAAAAAGCGCTCTGATTGTATCCACGTTGCTGTTGTCTTTTACCATGCAAGGGTATGGGAAGAATGATATCTGAACTGCAAAATGGATTGGTATTGGTGAGCGTTTTTCCGTATTCGGCACCGAGAAAGGTTCCAATTTCGGGCTGATTCCCATATTTCAGCGCATGAAGCAGCTCCTGTACCACGCCCGATTTTCGGAAATAGAGAAAAGCCGATGAAGCGTAAATTGGAATTCGTCCCCAGAAAAGTCTGTTTATTGGATTATCGAAAGGATTGTTGTGAAAAGCTGTCTGTGGTAACTGAACGAAGCAGGTGCGACAAATAAGCTTTTCGTTTCGCAATAATGCATCCGAACAACCCGGACAAACGCGGGGGAAAAATAGATGTAGTAGTTCTCTTACCATGCAATCCAGATACAATGCATGGTTTAAAAGTTTTGAACCAAATTAATGAATTACAAACAATTTTCGTTATCGAAATGCAAAAAAAATATCTTTGCGCACTGAAAAAATTAAAGTTTTAGAACATTTTTAAATTATGGAAAATTCTGCAGAAAACCTCAACAACGAAGCAACATCTAAAGGCAAAGGAAGAGGTCTGATTCTTTTCATTATGATTGGTTTGCTGGCAGCTATGTCTGCACTTTCCGGTTATCTATACGTTCAGTTGAATGGCCTGAAAGCGGAAAACCAGGATTTCAAATTGAAGCAGGAAAAATCCAACAAGGAAATTGATGAATACAGAAGCCAACTTCAGGAATTAACAGCTAAGTACGATAGTTTGATGCTGGCTCACGAAGGTTTACGTTCGGAGCTTAAGCAGGAACAGGATAAAGTTGTGGCCTTGATGCGAGATTATGAACGATTGAAAGCGTCGGGAGGTACAGTTCAAAGTGCTGGTG